>JBEKMW010000004.1:0-91297 GCA_049523455.1 Verrucomicrobiota bacterium
GTTGCGTTCGCAATTGGCCCAAGCCGCCGCCAACTGGCGCGTCAGGGGATTCGAATTACTGGGTCAGGACTCAGTTATCGTACTTCCGGAAGCAAAGGTTGAGCCTGTCACCAACGAGCGCACTGTCCAGGTTCAGACCGCCCGCCGGTTCAAACCCAGTCCAAAGTCGGAAGTCGCCGTTTCCGCCTTCGACACGACCGAAGATCTCTTGCTCTGGCAGCTCGCTGCCAATTAATTGGCCGGTGGGGATCGGATGGGCTCGGAACTTGAACGTGATTTTGGTTTTGCCTACGGGTTTCGCCAAATAGCCACACGATGGAAACCTTAAACCGCGGGCGATGCCAGCGAAGGCTCCAGCAATCCACCGAGGCCCTGTCAAACGCCTGGCAGAAGTTCCAAAAGGCCAAGTGAACCGTGAGAATAATTTGATTGACACCGAACTGAAAAACTTCAGAGTTATTTTATGAAAGCAGCTATCGCTTTGCTGGAAGCGAGTTGTGTTGTTTCGCTCGCGCAAGCCATCCCTATCCACTACACACCTCCTCTGCCCAATCCACTTGGTGGGATGGTCGAAGATGCGCAGGCGCAGCAGGCACAGGCCGCATGGGCCAATTCCCGTCACGTGATTGACCCGTGGCGGATTATCAATGGAACCACGAATTCAATTGACGCAAACTGGTGTCAATTCTCCGGAACCGTTTTGCAGGTTCATCACAACGGGATACGTGTTCAAGGCATTTATTATTGTCCGGCGTCGGGCGCACAATACGAGGGAGAATTCTTTGTGTTACACTTTCCTTACGCGGTTGCCGAAAACGACAGCCTGAACGGCGCAACCATTTACTGTGCGCTTGGCAGTGGCGTTTATGAATACACAACCGTTAATAACAGCTCACGCACCCTAAAACAATTGGACTATGGACAAGTATGGACACCGCCGAGCCCGACCCCTGAACAGATAGAAGCTCAAAAACAAGCTCGAAGGGCACTCGCAGAAAAACAGAAGGCAGAGGGCCAAGCACGAGCGTTAAAATTCAACCAGGATTCGGCAAACAAAGGCGACGCTTACGGCGAACTGCGCATGGGTGAGCGGTATCGGGATGGCGATGGGGTTGCGAGAGATTTAGTAACAGCCCGTCAATGGCTTGAAAAAGCCACCGCACAGGGCAGCGTCACAGCAAGCAACGAATTGGCTGCGCTACCGAAAGAGTGATTTTGGAAGTAAATACAGGGCAGGAACCAAGGTTGATTTTATGACCGACACGAAAACAACCTGCCCCAAATGTGGTGGCCACATCGCCTTCCCAAAAGAGTTGGCTGGCCGAGAGACATCGTGCCCGCACTGCAACGAAACCATCTTGCTCCCAAAGCGCAAGCGGGTTTTCGCCTGGTGGCTGACGGCAATTGGCGGGTGGGCAGTGATTGCTTTGATGTCTATCTTCATAGTGGCACACCTGTCGAAATCCCGCAAAAACGAACCACCTGTCATAAAGTCGCAGTTTGAAGTTTTGCAGGACCGGGCGGGCAAGGGCGATGCGAAAGCGATGGCGGCGCTGGGGCGGCTTTATGTCTTTGGCGACGGCGTGCCAAAGCTCACCAGCAATGGTTGGGAGTCGGTGGGCAACACGATAGCAATCAATCGCGACAAGGGGCAGGAATGGCTGCGAAAAGCAGCGGCGCTGGGAAACGCAGACGCGATGAATACCATCGGCGATGTCTTTTATCAAGAATGGCAAAAGGAGAATTCCACCAACCCGCCGACGATTGACCCCGCGACCGGCTTGCCCACCTCCACATCCACCGGAACAAACAGCGCAAATTACGGCCAAAGCATGGCGTGGTACAGGAAAGCAGCGGAACTGGGCGACACCAACGCGATGTGGAGTATTTTAATCAAAAAAGAGGGCATCGCGGACGTGCTCGCCCTGGAAATCGGGCTGTTCGGTGGCAGCCTCAACGAAGAAGATCTGCAATCGCTGCGAAAGCTTGCCGACGGCGGCGACACCAGGGCGATGACGGACATCGGGAAATATTACCTGAACGAGACCAACGCAGGCGAAGGATTGATTTGGCTCCATAAATCGGCGGATTTGGGCAACGCATTGGCTTGGACAACGCTGGCCTCGGCCTATGCCTCGGGCAGCGGTGGTGTGGAGACGAATGTCGAGGAAGCGATCCGGTGGTACACCAAAGCAGCCACGAACGGGGATATTTATTCCGAGTTCCAGTTGGCAGAGCTTTACCGGGACAATGAGGAGGTAAGGAATTCCCAGGTGTCGTTCCGGTGGTTTTTGCGGGTCGCGCAAGAGTATGCGAGCACAAATCCCGAAACGATATTTGCCCGACAGGCATTGATTCCAGTTGCGGAGGCGTACGATAAAGGTCTCGGTGTTGCCCAGGACAGCCTTGAAGCAATCAAGTGGTATACCAAAGCGGCGGAAGATGGGAGCGCCGAGGCGCAATGGCGCTTGGGATTAAAATACGATTTGGGGGAGGGAGTGGGTGTTGACAAGCAAATGGCATTGCAATGGTATCTCAAAGCCGCCAATGCGCCCAAATTGTTCAAGATCATAACCCCGTCGGGCGTCGCGGAAGCGCAACGCAATCTGGGATATTTGTATCGGGATGGCGAAGGGGTTGCGAGGGATATGCAGGAGGCCCTCGATTGGTTCCGGAAGGCCGCCGAAAACGGCGATCCCAGTTCCCAGTATGAAGTGGGCAAAGCGTATGACACCGGAGTGGGTATCTTGCAGGACAAGGAGGAAGCCTTGAAATGGTACCGCAAGGCGGCTTATCAGGGGGACAAAGCGGCGCAACTGGCGCTGGGTAATTTGTGCAGCAACAATCTGGAATCGTCGCAGAATCGAATCGAATCTTACACCTGGTACACTTTGGCGGCTGCGGGGGGCAGCGAAGCGGCGGCCAAATTAAGGGACATCGTTGCGCCGGTAATGACGGCGCAGGAGCTGGCGGAAGCAAACCGCCGCGCCAGAGCATTTTCAGTTGGAGAAGCGCCTACGAATAACACGCCAGCCGCTGCATCAACTCTTGGAATACCCGCAAACGCGGGAATTGATCTTGATAAGCCCGCATTTGAGGTGCTCAATACAACCGCAAAGGTGACGGAACAAAACGATGTCTGGTGGCGTTACGGCTATCGCCTGACTGTCCGAAACAATGGAGTCAGTACCGAAGGACAATGGTTTGAGATTCAGTTTCTCGATGCACAGGGTTACGTCATTGATACGACGACCTCTGACCGAACTGTCATCAAGCCTGGGGTCACAGAAATAATCACCGGAGAAACGTTGATAAATCTTCCGGGAGCAGCTCAAGTTTCAAAATTAAAGGCGGTCTGGAAGCGGTGACGGATTGAACCTTTACGTCCGGCATGTCGGCGGGCAGGGTTCCGCATCACGAATTCCCCAGTCGCGCCCCGCTTCAGAGACGACCTTAGGCGGGTGAGGCAACGGCGTGGGTTCTTCAGTTCGTGCTCCCAAAGGCGGAGAACGCGCCAGCCGAGTCGGCGCAGTTCGCGATTCACGCGGCGGTCGCGCGCCTTATTATCGGTGAATGTTTTCAGCCAGAAGGCGCGTCGCGTTGCCGGGAAGGGCAACCATGCCAGAAAGTCGAGTTGATCAGCTTGGCAGCCGCCGGAGGCTTGGATTCACCGATCTTTCGCCCTGCACGAGTTGAAACGGACAAGGAGGCGTTCGATCTTCTGCTGCCGGCCGCCGACCAGTTTCCGCGTGTATGGACAGTCCCATACAATCTTGCGTGTTATTGCGCGCTTGGGGCGGCTGGATGAATGTCAGGGAGAGATTCTTTTATTCGGACGCGCCAAGCAGGTAACTGGTGGTCAATCCCTTGCTCTTGAACCAAGTTTTCAAAACACTTTTGCTGTTGGGCAATTGAGAATCAATTTCTGAGTTGGGCGGCGATGACCAACTGGTCCAATTCAACATCCTTTCAACCATCGTTTTTATTTTCGCCCAATCGTCTTCATTCAGGTCGCGGTAAAACGGGCGAGCGCGATCTTCCTCATCGTTCAATTCCAATTTTGCACACAACGCCGCTTTGAGAATTTCCGCCCAAGCCATAATTGACTTGGAAGCATAAATTCTTTCCAACCGGATGCGCGTATGGTCGTTTGCCGGGGCCGTGGGAACCCACCCACAGAGGGACAGGTCGTAAAAAATATTCATCAACTTCACGTTGCTGGCGATTTCCTGGTCACGTTTGTAGGCTGCCGGCGACGCCAAATTATCCGTGACCGCCTCGGTGTTGAGAAAATTGGCAAAAAACGACTTTGAAATCATATCCACGGTCAACGGGGTTTCATTCGAACTGCGGTTGCCGGAGGATACCAGTTTGGTGAGGCGATTTTCCTTTTCCTCCAGAATGGAATTATACAGGTAACTGCGGAAGCGCTTATTCCGCTCGCCACGGGTCAACGTCGGGTCTTTTTGCTCAAGGTAATCCAGAAACCCTTCTTCGGTTTTTGGTTCCTGATCTTCCCGATTCTTGTAGTCCTCAAAATCCTTGCCAAACTGGGTGCCCAGTTTGAGCACCATCACGGACGAGAAAAACCGCAACTGCGCGAATTTGTCGTGAGCTGAAATGTTCGTCTCATTCAACAGGCGAACGTCGGGGTCCACGTATATTTTGCATTCAAATTTACGATGTCCCGCCCAGAGCAAGGCGGCGGCTTTATGCTGGCCGTCAAAAAAAACAATTTTTCCGCCGGAAAATCTGCCAATCGAGGGCTGTAATACCGGGTGGTTTTGAAAATGGCGAAAGAGATCGAAAACCTTGTCCAAAATCAGGAACCGAGGCTGAAGGCCGAATTGATGATCCTGGTCATCATCGCTGTCCACCAGCTCCACTGGCAAGATGGCGTAAAAGTATTTCCATCCGGTCGTGGGGCAGGTTAAGAGGTCGTAATTGAAACGGCCATGAGCTGAATCCAGTTTCACCGCGCCATTGTTCTCGGTCAAAACACATCCGCCGCCAAAATTTGTTATCTGGCCCTGGTCTTTCATAAACTGCAAAAGATTTTTCAGGGTGAGCCGATCTCCGGTGCCAAAAAACTCCAAAAGCTGGAGCCGGATGCGGAAATCCTCCAGCGGCAGCATGCCCTTTGCCTTGTTGTGGAATTCGCACATGGGCGCGATGTTGTCTAGTTCACTCTGGCCGCCCAGAGTGAAGGCTTTTATATGGTCATAATGAAGGGACTCTGTGTCTGGTATGGCGTGGCCGGTGGCGAAGCAAATGCGGCCATGACGTTGCAGGATGATGTTCTTCTCCTCGGGCGTGAGTTGTCGTTTTAGTGTAATGGCCATAAATCAAAAGGTGTTTCGGATGCGAACTTCGGAATGATGCACCCCGCCGCGAAAACTGCACAGAAAAAAATATATCGCGCCGACACAAATGGCGCCCGTGATTTACCACGAGCGACACCAGCCGGCCGTGAGGCTGATGCGGTGGGGGCTGATTCCGTCCTGAGCGAAGGATGAAATGGCTTTTAACCTTTTCAGGCCCGGGGTCCAACAGGCGTCGCGTTTTCTGGGGCGGCGCCTAATGCTGGGATTCAATGTCCGCGTCCGTTACGTGAGTAATTCATTCAACCGCTTCTCCCACTCGTCCTGAAAAACCACTTCGTAGGAAATCTCTTTGTCGCGCATCGCTGGAACCAGTTCGTTCCACGACTTTTTCTTCGCGTGCTGGTTGCACAGCGCGAACACCGATTGTTTGTAGGCCGTGTTCTCGTTCTTCAGATGCAGCCCTTTGGTTTCCAGCACGAACACCTTACGGAAATTGCCTTTTGTTCCCCCGTTTGTCGTGAAAATAAAATCCGCGTAAATCCGCGATTTTTGCCAACCCTGCACGTAGTAACCATAGTGCGGAATGTTCCGATACCAGAAATACAGGTGGCTCTGCTCGTCAAGGAATGAGGCAACCTTGTGTTCAAGTGAGTTCATGGTGTCTGCCGGAACGGGGTCAAACAAGCTCATTTCGAATTGGTTGCCATCCAGCCGCGTCGCCTTCACTGCCGACTTCGGGATTTGCAACTTTTTTGGCAAGCGGTGCATTCCCAGGTCGCGCACCACCACGATGAATCGCATCTGGTCCTTTTCCAGCATTTCGTTGAACGCCGTTTCGGCCAGGCGGTCGCGCTCTGCTTCCAGTCGCTTGCGCAGCTCCTCCAGAATGAAAACTAAGTTGTTCGCAACGACTGTCTCTTTTCCTTTCCACTTTGCCAGCAATTTACTGAATACACGCTCCACGAACTCGTAGCCGATCCATGGATTCGGTACCACATCCAGCAAATGTCCGGCGGCGTAGGCAAAATCAAATTGCACCGTGCCGCCAGCGGCAATTTCTTCGCGCACCCGCTTGGCAAATCCGGTCAATTCCACGGCCAATCCCGTGCGCAACTCCACATCCCGTTTTTCTTCAAGGCTCAAATCCAGTTTGTAAAGCGGGCTGACATCCGCCTCTTCCCAGCGCACGCGGGACAGGATGTCCGCTTCGTAGCTCACCAGCCGCCAGTCCTTCAAATCGCGGATGACGAACGCCGGCAACACCATGTTTGCCGCCACCGCTTTGAATTCCTTGCGGGGGATCACCTCGCGCAAATCCACGGGCGACAAGTCCGCCGCGTCCTTGACGATCTTCCCAGCCATTTCCTCCAAACCTTCACGTTTGAAACCATCGCGCACTTCGTCCAGCAACTTCGTGCGCTGGAAACAATAAACGTAGCTTTCGTCCAGAGCCGGGACATGTGTCTTGCGCGCATAGGGCTGACGCAATATACGCCCCACCAGTTGCGTCATGGCCGTCTTCGAGTGCGGATTGGTCAGCACGGTCAGCACGTAGGCAAATGAACAATCCCAGCCCTCCTGCAAGGCCTGCTTCGTGATAATGTAGCGAATCGGACATTCCTGCACCATCAGCCCCCCCACGTCATCGTAGTCCTTCAAGTCGTCGGTTGAGGACGATTTTACCGCGATCCAATCCTTCTGCACGCCTTGGCCAATCAGGTATTCGCGCACGTCCTCCGCATGAATCAGCTTTCCGTCGCGCTGTTCCTTGCCGGTGCGCTCCACCTGCACTAAGCAGATAGGGCGGATATAGACATTTGTGTTCGCCTCGTAATCGTGAGCTTTCCCCTCGAGATCATCCCGCCGTTCCATCGCGGCCCGCATCGTGTCGCGCCAGTTCGTGCTCGCCTTGTTCACCACATGCAGGTCGAGCTTGATCATTTCTTCTTTATGCAACTCGTCACCGCTGATGACCACCAGTTTGTTCGCCTCCTTTGGTGGCGTGGCAGTCAGCTCCACAATCATGCAGGGATTCAACTTGCGGATCGTGTCTTGCGAAATCTCAGGGTAAGCCTTGTGCGCTTCGTCCAGAATGATCAGCGGTTCAAGTGTTCGAATAGTATTCCCCAGCGAAGTTTTCACCTGTCGCCCCCAAAAAGCATTCTCAGTTTCGAACGTATCTAAATTGGAAATGCGTTTTAACAGCTCTGCGTGACCGCTTTTGTCTTCTTCCAACGGAAAAAAGGACTGAAATGCACCGTTGTCCCGGAACATTCGCAATGCTTCCTTATTCGCCCGCGCCGCCGACGGCAGCATCAGGAGCAACACACAAAGATGTCCCTCCACATCCTGCGGTGTGAACCCATCCGTCTTTTCCAGAATTAACGTCCTGCCCGCTGATACCATATCCAAATGTTGCCGGTAGGGATCATCGCGGTCCTTTAGCCGTCGGAATGTCTGCCGGTAGATTTGCAGGGTTGGCACGACCCAGACCACCAGCCCCGTCTGCCGTTTCAGGTATAGACTGTGAACCTGATCAATCGTCTTTACGGCCAAAATCGTTTTGCCACCACCCGTCGGGATTTTCAAACAGAACACCGGTAGCGGTCGGCCCAACCCGTCCTTCTTTTTCAAATAGGTGCGTCCAACCCCAACCTTGTCCCACGCCTTCTCCGCAAAATCAAATAACCAGTCCTCGCCGTCGCGCGCTTTCACACGCCAGATGGCAAGCTGCTCGAGGAAAACTTTCGTCTCCTTAAGAGTGCGCTCCTGGTATTCCTTCAGCTTCATGCTTTCTTCGGCTTGATCGCCTTATAAATTTCAAACGGCAACTGGCAAAAATCAATCTGGTGTTCTTCCAGATGGATGCCGTCCAGATATTTCGTGGGCGCGAACACCAGCCGTCGCTTGCCGCTACCCTTTGGCAGGCCGCGCGCCATGTCCAGCGTCAGAGCCGTGTTCTTGAGATAATTCAAATCCGGCTGGTAGAACAAATAAACGTCATACCGTGTGCTCGTTCCGATGAAGCCACATTTTTCGTTGACGGCCCGCTCGTCGAAGTCTTCGCCCGTGGCCGTGTAGAAAACATAGCCAGCCAAATCCTCGTAATGTGGGAGCTTGCTACCCTTGAGTAATGACTCCATGTGCATCGGGTTGCCGACCTCAACGAATGTAAATGTTCCGCCCAGACCTTTCCGCAACACATCATCTTTTGCCTTCGGGACGCCTTTGATAACGCGTTTAATACGTTCGCACGTCAGGTTTTCAATATAATCATCCTCACTCTCAATTAAAACGAACCGGCGGTTTCCTTTATCAAACTTGTTCAGAGCAAGCACCGCGTGCCCAGTTGTGCCCGAACCACCAAAGGCGTCGAGGACCACGGCTTTAGGATCACCATTTGTCACGTAATTGATAAGCCGACTAAGAACCTCCGGGTCTTTCGGATTGCTGAACTTCACATTCCCCATGATTTGGCGGAATTCCTTGATCGTTACCTGCGACTGTTTGTAGATCACGCTGCCCATGACCTGAAGCCCAAGCTCCTCGGGCGCCACTTCATCTTCATCTATATCGGGAAGCTCATCTTCCTCAAAAAGCTCATCTGGAATTGGACGCAGATGAGCTTTTCGAATTGGTGGTTTTTGTGGATCATCCTCTCGAAATTCCACGAGACCCAAATCAATCATGTGCTGCATTTTTTCTTGAGTCGAATATATCCAACCCCTCTCTGGCACTTCACATTTCTTTCCAGTCGCCGGATTTTTAACGTCGTAACGAGGGCCGCCACCACCAGGCCAAGAAATGTCCCGATCTCGCCAAGGCCCAAATTTGTCCACGTTCTTGAACCGGCTCAAAGCCTTCGATGGATGGGACTCTGGCAAATCCTTGAACCACTGACGTAAATCAACTTGGACGGCAGCATGGTCGTCTCCGCGCTTCTTACGAAAAACCACATACTGATCCCACAATTCTTTCGCGCCAGGCCGCGTCTCCCGCCAAACGGTTTTTAATTCTCGCAGCCGTGCTATCGAACGCGCATAGACGAGCATGTATTCGTGCCCGGTGGAAAACAGCTTGGCGTCATTTTTCCGACCTTTCTCCCAAACGAGTTGAGCAATGAAATTTTCCTCGCCGAAAATTTCGTCCAGCGTACAGCGCAGGTGCTGAACTTCGTTATCATCAATTGATATGAGTAAAACTCCATCATCGGTGAGGAAATCACGTAAGACGCGCAACCGCGGCCACATCATGCAGAGCCACTTGTCATGGCGCGTCAGGTCCTCACGACTGACCACTTTCCCCAACCACTCCCGATGCATGGGCGAGTTCACATTGTCGCAATAGCGCCAGCCCTCTTTCTTCACATTTCCCGTGTTATATGGTGGGTCGTTGTAAATGCACTTCACCTGGCCATGGTAGTACGGCAGCAAGGCTTTCAAGGCCTTGAGATTGTCGCCATGCACCACCAGGTTGTCGTGCAGGCTCGGTTTTGTCGTCAAGCTCTTGGCCTTCACCGGCTTCAGTTCGTGGAATGGAACCAACAGATGAAAATTCTGTACCAACGCTTTACCTTTGAAATTGAGTGATGGCATAAATCCTGTTTGTGCGCTACCGGGCGCCTTTCCCGTTTTTCCCGACCACTGCGTAGATGCCCGCTTCCTCTGCGAGGATGCCGATGGCTTTTTTGACCGCCGGATGCTCGGCGTAGTCGTTCTGGAACTTTTCCGCGATGCGCCGCGCTTGGGTCTCCTTTTCATTTAATTTGAAAAATTTGGCCAACCTTGAGGTCTGTTCCTCCGTCGGCAACCGCTGTCCGAGTTCAATCTTGTGCAGGTGCGTCAAATCCATGTCCGACGCTTCCGCGACCTCACGCAACGGCAATCCCCGCAGTTCGCGCAATTCGCGCAGCCAATCCCCCAAACGGGCTGGTTTTGGCGCGGGTTCGCTGTATTGGATTTTAGACATTACCTGTCCAAATCTGAATCTCTCGCGGGCGCATGGCAAGCACAACTTGCTCACACGCTGTGAATAATTCGACCGCTGACCGGAAACCACTTCGGGTGCGAACCGTGAAACGGCATAAAATCTGGAATGCTGAAAGGTCAAATGGGACTGATTTTGTAATCTTCATTTGGACAGCTTGACACGGGTGGCTGGACATTAACGGTCCAAGCAAAAATTAATTGCGGTTAAATAAATTCAGGAATCACATCAAAAAACCTTCAAAAACTCTTCAGTGAAATCTTCAGTGAGAGGGTTAAACCGCGTTAAGCCAAATAGTGACCGCGCCACGGAATTTGCCTCGCGTTGCCGCCAACTTGGCATTTCCGGTGTTATGTTGCACAGTTGTCGGCAAATGGGTCTGGCTCGACGTTTCGCCCGCACGCAAGCCCGGTCTGCCCAGTGTGCTTTGGGGTTTGGGCTTCCACATCGCGCCTACGCGAAACGCGCTCTGATGAAAATTCCGTCACTGGCGGTGCAGCCTATGATTTCCATTAACCATCAGGGACTCATCAATGACGGTGTAAATTCGACATCGAGCTTGTATTGAAAAATCTCAACGTGGGGAGATTTTTTAGCCTCTTGCCAGACTTTTTTGTCAACCGTCCTAGCTCCGCCATGCACCAGTATCCCACTTACTTTCTCATCTGTCTCATCCTTCAAGCGATTGATGTAATGCTTTAGCTGTCGAACAGCCTCCACGTCCGGGGATTCTCGTTTGCATTCGACAATTACCGGCTCGCCGTTTTTATTCTCATCGCGCAGCAACACGTCCACCCGTGAACGGTCTTTAAAAATCTTCTCACGAATTTTCTTCGCGTCGGGATATGCCTTCAATCCGTCCCGTAGCCGGTTAGGATACAAGGCGATAAAGTCAGATAGTGCCCACTCATAACCGAAAAGGCCGGCCAGATCAACCCAATTGGCCGGATTAGCAATGAACTTTCTAAACTTGTCGGGATTATCATGGACACGATGCAGAGTTCCACGCCCTAGGTTAACCCTCTCAGGGAGTTGAATCACCTGGTCAGGATTATCGGGGGCGTTTTCGAGTTCCCAATGAACGGTTATCCTTCGACCCATATACCCTCTTTCCCAGTCGGAATCTCCCTCATACAGAGGGTCCCAGTCCTCGTCCTTGGATTTGTTGCTGAGCACCTTGCCGATCCGGCCAATTCGGCGTCCTGGAAGCGCTACAATGATTAGGTGATCGGGCTCTATTTCCTGTAGCGCGTTTCTTGTTACAATCCAATCATGATCCCGCTTGCCGCCCACCATCAACCATTTTTTCCCGTCGTAAGGAGAATGGCCGTCTGTGACGCATTGGTTTTTGAACCACAGTCGCCAGAGGCCGGGATACTCATTCTCCATGCAATGTATCCTCCACAAGATAGCTGTGCTCATAGTTTTGACGATATTGCGGGCATTTATTTTGTCAACACAAAAGATGCAAAAGATGCATTACCAGTTCGCCGGGGATTACGTCTACGCCGTGACCGATACTCCCGTCCGTATTGAATGTCCACTTCGCGCCGGAAACTGGCCGCTATACTGCGCCACTTGACTAAAGAATCTTCACCATTGGAGATAGAGGCATTTTGAGACGGGCGGCGAGAGCGGTCAGGGTCAAAATCGTCTCCGAAGCGCCCGCTGTGGCTTGGGGGATTCCAGTTCCAGCTTAAGACCGGCCAAAAAAGTAGCTCCCGGTGGCTTGGCCGGGGCTGCAAATTGTCAAAAATGCGCCACTGCTAACACTAGCTGCTAACAAATCCAGCGATGTTTGCCGAGGGGAAGGATTCCGCCGCCGCTGATGACAGTGGGAACAGTTGCGCTTCCCGTAATTGCCAGGCTGTTCGTGATCGTTGGCAACGGTAGGCCGAGCGTGATGGCGTTCGTAACAGAAAATTGAATTTGATTATCTCCGGGCGTGGCGTTCGCTTGAGCGATTGCCACCGGGAGAGAGCCTGGGCCGGAGATGTTCGTTGTCGTTACGGTGAAAGTGGTTGCGTGAAGAGAATATGTGATCGCGCTGAACAAAGGAATCGACCAGAAGGTGAGTCCGCTAAAAATACATTTATTTATTTTCATCCGCAGTTCATCTGGGATTTCCCATATGGTTTCCTGCCCACGACCGGCGTGGGCCTTTTTCGTGATTTTCATCCTGTTCCACCGGTTTGCAAGAACTTTTTTCCAGTCCGTTCCGGTTATTCTCTGGCTCCCAACGCCCATTTTCTCCCGGATGCAGAGACATGCGGGTATAGAAAATCAATGGCTTTTGGGAACAAATATCCCAAATTCTCCCGGTTTCACTTGCCAACACAAGGCGGCGTGTTTAGCATTTCATGGTCAGTGATGATGCCGTGGCTGTTGGCGTTTCCCAAGAAAACCATGAATAAATCTACCGTTCTGCTTCTTATTCTCGGTGTCTTGTTGGGGTTGGCGGGATTGATAAGAGTTCTCGCAGGCTTCATGTTCAAGGCGGAAGTAAAGTCTTTGCAGTACCGATTCGAAATCTGGTGGCAGTCATTTTCAAATATTCAAAAGGACGAATTGCCGTGTGCTTTTTTGGCTGCGGCGAATCGGCAAATTGACCAGTTCTTCGGCTACCGCTTGCGTTCATTTGAGTCTTTCAAGCGTAGCGCCAAAATCGCATTTCCCCTCTTGCTCTGCACACTATGCCTCTTCGAACTTTTTACAAAAGACCAGTTCCTTACCACACCGTGGACGACCTACCGAACTGCCCTTCAAATCATGGAAAAACATGCGAGCCAGATGCCAGCGACCAAAAATCCTAAAGAACAGGAATACGTCGACAAAATTGCTAACGTGGCAGCCGATTGTGATACGACGGCTGCAACAATTGTGTTTTCCATACTATTTTACGCAGCACTTTGGATCATTGCGCTTTGTGGTTTTTATGTCGCTGTAATTTTGTCGCGAAGAATGCTCCGATCATTAGCCGCAACGAAGGATCGTTTTGTCATCGTCGGACTAACCGGCTTTGTCGCAGCCGTAACCTTAATTACGGTCACAGCGTGTATGTTTATGATCGGTGTCATTGGCAATCCCGCGTTGTGGTTAACGCTTGTCGCGGAAATCCTCGTCTCCTTGCTGTCTTTTAAGCTGACGCTTCTGATCGTCATTGAGACCGGTGTGTTTACTTGGGTTTTTAGCCCGCTCAGTCTTGTCATCATGTGCTTAATTATTTTCTCCCCTCTCCTAGTTTCGCTTTTGATCCTAGCATCCTCTATGCTGGCACATTCTGCCCCCGCGACATTTCATGCTCTTGTGCGAAGAGTATTGAAGCTTTGCACGGAGCAGAACCCGATCGTCGTGTTTTCTTCCATCGTCCTCGTGGTGGGTGGACTTTTAACAGCAATTATCAGATTATTGTGTCTGCTTTTTTAGGCCGTCGCTCACACGCACAAGAAGCCTAGGTGGATTTATTGCCAAGAATCATTGCGTCAATTATTTCGAGCGCGTTCCCTTCAAGACGATTGTTGACGAGGCAGCCGGACCAGGACGGGAGACTGCCGCTTTTTACTTTTGCAGCGGGAACGACGAACAGCCTATCCAATCTCGTGCTTGCCAACGGCTACACAACGAACAGTGGAGCGGCCATCAGCAATGCCAGCAGTCTTACCATGAGCAGTTGTGTTATCACGAATCATAGCGCGCCAAGTGGTTTCGGGGGGGCAATCATTAACAGCGGAGTCATGTCAATTTCCTCGTCCGTAATCTCAGGTAATCAAGCTGGCTCTGGAGGCGCCCTTTATAATTCTGGAACGATGACCTTGAACAATTCCCAATTTTCAGTTAATAGGGCAACAAATGGGGGCGCAATTTATAACGCAGGGTCTTTGGCTATTTCCATTCTCACCATATCCAACAATTTTGCTACGGCAGGATTTGGGGGAGGCATTTACAACACGGGGGCTTTGTCCCTTTCGCAAACGACTTTTGTAACAAACAGCGCAGTCGGCGGGAATGGTGGCACCAAATTGGCCATTGGCGGTGGGGGTGGCGGATTTGGTGGAGCAATTTTCAGCACGTCATCTACTTGTTCAATAACTAATTCGACATTATCGCTCAATGTGGCAGTCGGCGGGCAAGGTGGGGGGTGGAACGGGACTGGTGGGATTGGGGGTGCGGGTGGCGGTGTTACGGGGGGAAGTGGAGGCGCGGAATACTACGGGGGCGGTGGCACTGGTGGTTTTGGTGGTGGAGGGGGTGGAGAGGGTTTTAATGGCAGTTCTGGTGGTGCCGGAGGTTTTGGCGGTGGTGGTGGCGGTGGTAACCCTGTGGGAATTGGAGGTTTTGGTGGCGGCAGTGGCAGTAATGGCAGCAATGGCTCCAGTAATGTTGGCGGTGGCGGCGGAGCAGGACTTGGTGGTGCCATTTTCATTCAAAATGGAAACTGCTCTGTTGTTAATTGTTCCATTGTCAATAATTTTGCAATTGGAGGTAATTATACGGGTAACGGCACTGGATATGGAGCAGCAGGTGGCATCTTCAACTATTCAGGAACTGTCACAATTTTGAACACGATTGTTGCTGGCAACAACAGATCGTCAAGCTTGGGCCCCGACCTCTATGGGGCATTCGTCAGTGCCGGTGTCAATTTGATCGGTAACAATTTAGATGCGACGGGCTTGAGTATTCTTGATTTTCAGAACGTGGCTGCCAATCTCGGCCCTTTGCAAAACAACGGTGGTTCTACTATTACCTGCGTCCCGCTTCCGGGTAGCTATGCCATCGGTTACGGCTCCAGCACCGGTGCGCCAGCGACTGACCAACGTGGTGTGCCGTGTCCACAAGGCGGGGCATTTGACATTGGATCCGTGGAAGTAGTCACGGGTTCTCCAATTTTTATCGGAACCGGCATGAACATAGGTTCGGGGTTCTACCTGAGCACGATTTTCGATGAGACCAACAGCTACCGGATTCAAGCATCAACCAATCTGACGAGCTGGGCTGTTCTCACGAACTATGGCAGCGGCGGCGCACAACAATTTATTGATACGGTCGCAACCAACCTGAATTACCGTTTCTACCGCACGGCAACACCATAAGACGGCGCGTCTGATTGCCGCCCATTCATAGGCCCACCACTTTTTGAACATGGGGATTAATTGCAACCGTGCGGGGGCCTGTCAGACGCCAGTTTTTTAAACCTGTCTTGTGTCACCAATCTCGCTTGGCTAAACCCGCACTTGGTCCAACTCTGGGTGCCTTGGTTTAGCAAAAATTTCGGCCTGTCCTTGGCAATGCGATTAATTTTGTAGGTTGAATGGGTAATCGCCATCAAATTGGCGGCGGATAATACGGCAGGATTTCGCCGAACTGGAAGTTCACCCGCCACAGTTTGACGTTCTGTCCCACCCCCTGGCTGATGCCGTCCACCCTCGGCACAAATTCGTAATCCGTGTCCCACTGTTCCGGTTGCGGATAACTATTGTCGTTGGCATCGCCGGTCAGCAGCGCCCGCTGCTGTTTCGCCCAGGCCTGCGCCGTGGCCAGGGTGGCCGCCGTCACGCTCCCGCTCACCGTTCGGCTGCCGGGCACCACGCCGCATTGCTGGGGAATGGAAACTCCACTGCCCGTGGCAATGCTCCCGTCCGTATTGAACGTATAGGGGAGGTCCTGCACGGCCCAGCGGGTGCCGCTGTATTGCACCCGCTCGGTCAGCTTCATTTCCAGGACGCCCGTCACGCCCGTCAACCGTGATATATATTCCTCCTGGAAATCCAGGCGCAACATCTGCCCGTTTCCCAAACCGGGAATGCCGGAAACCAACTCATCATCCTCGGTGCGATTGCTTCGCAAGCTGAGGCTTCCGCTCGGATTGATCGCCAGCAACAGCGCGGCCAGGGCGGTGTCTGCAGTCGGACGGTCCGCCGCGTAACAACTGCCGCGGACCGCGGTTCTCATTTCGCACGCCAGAAAATCCCGCGAGACTTCCAGGCTGTAACGAAACGCCACCGCCCCGACGGTCTTGGGTGAGAACACCGTCAGGTTGAATTCCAGCCGCGTGTCCTGAAGGTTGTAACCGCCCGAGGGCGCGCTCACCTGGTTGAGCGTCTTGGAGAATCCGGTGCTCTCGGAGTGGATGATCCGGTTGGCGTAGAAGGCCCGCACCTGCGCCAGGTAAATCGCTTGGGCGGTGGCCGCGTCGCGCGCCGCCACATAACCCGAACACGTTTCCACGTCAGTGCCAAACCTGTCCCGGTTTACCGACGTCGTCATCTCGATGAACGCCCGGCCGGCCGATAGCTTGCTTTGATATTCGTAGTTAAAACTCAACCTGACAAACTCCAGGGCATTCTGTTGGGTGCTCTGCCGCTCATCGTAGGTGATCGTCGAGCCTCTTAGGTATGCCGTGCTGTCAATCGCCGCTTCTCTGCTGGCGCCCAGCGCTTGCGCTTGCGCCAGTGCCGCAGCGTAAGCCGCATCCGCCGTCGTTCCGCTCGCCGACACGGTGCCGGCGTAGGTCGTCGACAACATTTGGCTGGGCACATCCTCGCGCTTGCTCACCTGCAAGGTGTAACTGACCAGATTTCCCGGTATGCGCCGGCGATATTCTTCGTTGAACGTCAGCTCCAAAAACGTCGTGCCGTCCGTGCTCGAATCCGGCGCTTCCAGCCCCTCGTCAATGCCGGCGGTCGCGTCGCCGTTGGCATAGACCGCCGATAGATTGGTATCGCTGCGCAACTGCTGCGCGATGGTCCAGCCGTAAATACCAAGAATGCCGGAGCGCAGACTGTCCAACTTGGCGCGCGCCGCGGCCCCGTTGGGCGCCGCAATCCGGCCGGCAAAGGTAAGGTATTCTTCGCCGTCCTCCACGGTCTGCCGTTGGTCCACCGTGAATTCGGCTGTTGCGTATCCCCCTTCATTGGGGAAATCACTCCAACTGGCCGAGAGGCTCCAATCCACCCCGGTCTCTTCCTGGTTCACCTCGGCCTTGAAATCCTCGATGCGCACCGTCCGGCTCCAATTGGTCCCGTAACTGAGCACCCCGTCGGCATTGTTTACCTCGGTATAAAGCGCGTTGACCATCGCGTCCAAGGCCACCCGCCGGTCGCTCAACTGCAAGCGCATGTCGCCGGGAAACGTCCCGGCCGCTTCCACATTTCCCGTGGCGTGCCGGCGTTGCGAACGCATTTCGTTAAACCGGGTCGCGGCGTAATGGAGATGCCAGAGGCGGGTCTGTCCCAGTGCCACCGGCTGGCCCGCGCTGCCGGTCCGCTTAAACGTCGCCAGCCGGTTGGTTGTCCGCCATTTCCGATACTGCGCGTTGAAGGAGATCTCCGTAAACGTGTCGCCGTCCTGGTTGGCGCTGATCGTGTTGGGGCTGGTGTCCAGGCTCAGTTTCTGGCTCAAGGTATAGCCGCGTTGCGCAATCACCGTGGCCAGTATCGCTTCCAATTTTGCCCGCGCGCCAGGCTCGTCCTGGCTCTGAATCCGCCCCGAAACCGTGAGCGTAACCTCGCCGTTGAAAACGGTTTTCTCGGCGCTGGTGAACTCCGCCGTGGCATAATCGTCCTCGTCGGGAAACAAGGTGTAACCGCAGGTGAAACTGAAATTGATCGCGGCGACCAACTGGTCCAGCTCGCAATTCCATTCCTCGACGCGCACTTCGCCCGAGAAAATCGTGCTGCCACTGGCACCGCCGCCAAATTGCAGGAGGCCTTGCGAACCGTTCATGCCAGCATTGAAGGCCGCCGCTTGGGCTGCCAGCGCCGTCCGGCGGTCGGCCAGGTCCAGGGTCATGTCCCCGAAGAATTGTCCTTCGACATGGATGCGGGCGTGGGTCTCGCGCCGTTGCGGGCGCTTGGGGTCGAACCTCTTCACCGACGCGCTGTGGACCCATTTGGTGACCACGTTCATCGTCACCACTTGCCCGCCCTCATCGGGCTGGTAGGTCAAGGGCAGGGAGTTTGCCACCCCGCCAGGCGACTGCTCGTAATATTTGAAGACGAGGTTGAGTTCCTGAAAATACTCGCCCCATTCCTCCGGCAAATCATCGCTGGCCAGCGTTGCGGTCTGGTTGACGTAATCCACACCCGCCGCGTCGTTGGTCCATTGCAACAGGGCCGCCGGCGTGGCCAGCGCCGTCAGGGCCTGCTCGATCAATTGCCGGTTGGCGTCGTAACTGCCCTCGAACAGATCCACGCGCACCCGTAGCGTGACCGCCGCGCGTTGGGGCAGGCCGGGCGCGCCCTCCATCTGGCGGCTCTCGGTCAGGCTCAACTCGCCAATGGTCGAAAAATCAAACCCGTTGTAGACCAGTATCATAATCCCAGCATGTCCGTTATCGAAGGCAGCCCCGGAAGGGAGGATTGTTTGCCCGAATACCAGCCGCCGGTCTGTCCGGCCGGCTGCGGATGGAAACCGGAGGGCACTTGCCCCGGCGCCGGCCCACCCCCGGGCGCCAAGGCTGCGATCCTGGCCAACGCTTCCGCCGCCTGGGTGGCCGCGTCTTTCAGTCCGGTCAGCGCGTCGCTCGCGTTTTGGACCAATGCCACGTCGGGCATGAGACTCTTCATCACCGCCTCGCTCATGCGGCCCAAATTGGCGTCCAGCCGTTCGCCCATCTTGGCGAGCATCCGGTCAAAGAAATCACCCCACGGATCTTCTCCTTTGTCCTTGCCACCAATGCCCGCCAGCTTGCCGATGAACTGGTCCAACATGGCCAATTCCTGTTTCAAGAAAATCATCTCGGGATTGTATTGGGGGTTTAACATTCCATAGTCCTGCCGCAGCGCCGGTCCCAGGCTGAAAAATTGGCCCTGGCTGATAGAACCGCTGCGGGACATCTGAAAGGCCGCCAGCTTGCGCAACATCTCCGCCGGGCCGGCCCCGAAGAAGGAGCGCGTAAACTCGCGGTTCTGGTCGATGGCCAGTTGCTTGATCTCCCGCTCAACGTCCGCGTGCCGTTGCCGCAATTCCAGCAGGTTTTGTTCGAGCAAGACCCGGTCCTTCAAAAACCGCGCCGTGTCCGAGGCATCCAGTTTGTCCTGGTTTTGCAGCCGGACCACTTCGTCCATCAGGAATTTCGTTTCCCGCAACAGTTTTGCCGAATCGTTTAATCCATAACGCTGGCCGCTGGCTTCCACCTCGGCCCGCTGGCCGGCATAGCCCATCACCGTCCGGGTCCGGGCGATGTCCAGATTGGCATAGGCGGCGTCCTGTTTGGCCCGCAACGCCAGCAAATCCTCCTCGGTTTCGCGCCGGCGGACTTGGGAAAGCTTCTGGGTCGCGGTTTGTTGCGTGCCCAGGTCCTGCTGCTTGGTCCGGTTCTGGTCCAATTGCTGGTTGAGGGCCACCACGGCGTTGGTGTAATCGTGGACTTCGCGTTCCAAGGCGTCCTTTTTATCCGGGGTCATCGTCCCCCAAACCGATTTGTGGTTGGCATCCAGCAGCTTGTTGTCGGTGTCAATCAGCGCCTGCTTGGCCACCACTTGCGCCATCAAGGACTGTTCCTCCTGCCTGGCCAACTCCAGGCCCTTTTCCTTTTCCGTGTTGTGGGCTTCCTCCTGTTGGTCAATGGCTTGGAGTGTTTCCTGGTAATGCTCCAGGGCGGCAATCTGCGCCTGCCGGCCGGCAATCTCCAGTTGGGCCTGCTGCAAGGGATTGGCCGTGGGCATCTGCTGGAACATTTCACCGAGGGCCGTCATTCGGGCCGATTGTTTCTCCTTCTCGCTCTGATAGCGTTGCGTGTGCGACAGGGCCGCCTCGTAGTCGTCCTCCTGGCCCGCCGCGTCGTCAATCATCTGCATCACCGTCCCGGTGCTCGCCGCCTTTTGCTCCTCGATCCGCTTTTGATATTCCTGAATCTTTTCGTTGCGCTTGGCTGTGCCATACTTGGTGGCAAAGAATCCCCGGTTTAATTCCTGCCAGCGCGCAATTTGCGATTGATATTCCTGGGTCGCCTTTTGCTGTTCTTTGTATTGTTGAAGAAGTTGCTGGCGATTCATCTGGCGTGCGCCTTGAATCTGGTCAATAAAATCCTGCTGGATGCCGGCAGTCTTGCCGGAGGCAAATTGGGACCGCCACCGGCTTAAAGCGTCTTCTTGCGCCTTTTGCCGCTCTTTCTCGCCGGTGATCCACGGAAACGCGGCGCTGGACACCGCGCCGAAAAATTTCTCGGACTCGGCCGGGCGCAAGGTCGGCAGCACCTGGGAGGCGCGCGTGAACAGATTGACCGCCGTGGCTGCCGCGCTGGCCTTGGCCGCCGCCGCGTCCATCTCCCGGTTGAAGCCGGCGAGCCGCTCCTCGCTCTTTTCGATGTTGCCCTGAAAATAATCGAAGGCCTTGTTTACTCCCCAGATTACTCCGGCGACCGCGGCAATGGGCAGGAACCATTCGGCCAGGGCCACGCTGGCCACGGCCAACAGCCGCACTGTGCCGCCCAACGCCAGGTTGAAGGGCGCTAATGCCCGGGCGCCCAGGGCCGCCCCCTTCCCGAATCCCAGCCAGCCGGCGGCCATCCGGTCGCGCCCAAAATCATTAAACCGCATCAGGCCGTAACCGGCATAGCCGCGGATGTCCTTGGCCAGGCTCCGCGGCCCGGTCATGTTACTGGCCATGAAACCCATCACCGCCGCGTCGGCCCAATTGCTCACCGCCGCCGCCGATTGCCCGACCGCCCGCACGCTCCGTCCCATGAAACCGCCGCGGATCGCCCCCTTCATGGCCATGCCGGTGAGCAAGGTCTTGCCCATCGCCGCCGTGCTCATGCCCAGCAGGAGCGACGTCATCAGGCTTCCCTGAGGCGAATTCATCACCTCCAGCAAATGCCGCATCGCCTCGGTGATGGCGCCCAACGCCTGGGCCGGGCCGTTGTTGCCTTGGGCCACCACGAACCGCTCCCACTCGGTCCGCAACCCCATGAGCTGCGTCCGCAACGCCGCCTTGATCCGGGTGTTCTCTTCTTCGGCGGTGTTAAGGTTCAACTGCATGTTCACGGCCAGCGCCTGGCTGCGCATGTAACCGTCCAGCATGGCGCCCAGCCGGTTCATCTGCCAGCGCTGGCCGATCATGTAGAGGATGCTGTTGCGCTGGGTGTCGTTGAGCTGCTCGTATTTCACGTAGAGGTCGCCCAGGAGCTTGCTGAAATTTTTCACGTCCACGCCGTTGGTCGTGACTTCAAACCGGAACCCGCTGCGCAACTGCTGTTGCCGCGCCGGGTTGGTCAAACTGCCGATGATGAACTTGATGGTGGACCCGAGCACCGCCCCGCTCTGGCCGGTGGAACCGCCCAGCGCGCCGCTGACGCCGATCAATTCGGCCAGGCCCATGCCGGTGCTCTTGGCCGCCACCGCCGTCTGCGCCAGGGAACCAAGCAACTGCGCGTTGGTCACGTTGTAAGAGAGCGCCGTCTGGTTGAGCATCCCCAGCACGGTCCGCAATTGGCCCACGCGCAAGCCGTAAGCCTGCATGATCTGTTGGAGGTGGTCGGTGGTCTCGGCCATCGTCAATTCGCTGACGTTGGCGGCCATGGCGCTGACCTTCACCGCCTCCATCACTTGCGTCCGCGTCAGGCCAAACCGCGCCCATTCAATGGCGCTGTCCATGGCTTCCTGCCCGTTGCGGCCGTTGGCCGCCGCCAGGCGCAGGATGTCGTCGGTCAGCTCCCGCGTGCTGCCCCCGACGTGTTTGAAGGTCTGGTCCAAGCGGGCATATTGGCCGCTCACTTCCAGCAACTCGGCAAAGCTGTGCCGGACCAGGTCCAGCCCCGTGTAGAGGACGCCCAGCGACGACGTCCACGCCGCCACCTTGGCGGTATTGCGAAGCCAGTTGCTGCCCAGGACTTCCGCTTCGCGCCCGACCAGGTTCATCTCCTTGCGCAGGTGCTGCACGCTGCCGCCGGCCTTTTCGTAATTGACGTTGAACGTGTGCAGTGTGTCGCCTTCGCGTAATTGATACTGCGAGGACACCGTCTGTCCGGTCAGGAAATCGCGCTGCACGCTCACCGGCAGCGCGCCGCGTTTCTGAATCTGCCGCTCAGCTTGGCGGACGGCCTCGAGACTCTGCAACTTCTGGTTGGTCTGCCAATCCTCCATCGCCAACTGCGCCTGGGCTGATCCTCCTCCCCGGACGCCAGACGCCAGAGCCTGGACCCTGCCATAGTTGGCTTCCCGCCTGGCCCGGTCGGCCTCAATCAACTTTAGTTCCGCCGCCGCCTGCTTGGCCGATTGCGAATCCGCCTGGCGCGCGGCGCGCTGGCGCAGGAGCATCATCCGCCGCTGTTGCCGGCCCTGGCGCACCATCTCGCCTTGCTGCAATTTGCCCAGGGTCGGCCCGGAGAATTGGGCCAACTGTTCACGGAAACCGAGCTGCGAAAATTCCGGGTTGCTGAAATAAAGCGCGCGCGCCTGGCGAACCGCCTGTGCCCGAAGCTTCCGGAGGCTGGCCGCGCTGCCGCTCATCGCCGGCAAGTCCGCCGCGTAGGCCGAACCGATCTCCGACAGTCCGGTCCGGAACTGCTTTCTTAAGCGTTCTTCAATCCGCGTAGTGGTGGTCGTGCGCAACACTTCGCCGCCCTCACGCACGGTCTCCACCGTCTGTCCAACTCCTGTTCGGCGCGTGGCCATTTCCCGTTGCGCCCGTGGTGTCTTGATCACCTTGGTCTGGACCAACCCCCCAGCGCCATCATCCACCAACACGGTGTCTTGCGTTGTTTTGGCCTGCCGGGCCGTAGCTTCTGAGCGGAGGCCGGTTTTCTTCCTTGAAGGAGGAGCAATCGCCGGCATGGCCGGTGCGCCGCCCTTGCTTCCCGGTGCCGGTGGACCCTGCACCTTCATCAGTCCCATGCCCGGCACCGGTAGCATGGGCGTCGTACCCATCAGGATCGCCCGCAAGGCCGCTTCCCCCTTTTGCTTGTCCTTCAACGCCGCTGCGGCGTATTGCTCGAAGAACCGGCCCGCCTGGGTCGGGTTGCGGAACGTGCGGGCCGATGGGTCGGTGAAGAAGGATTGCGATTGCAACGTGCGAATCTGGGTTCGCAAATTGGCCCGGGCGCGTTTGCCCAAGGCGGGATTATTTTCCAGCCGCCGTTGCAGCGCGCCGATGGACGATTGCAATTGCGCTTCCACCGCCCGCGCGTATTGCTTGACGTCCCGGGTGTCCGGCAGGCCGATGCGCCGGGCCATCTGCATCACATTCAATTGCGGCAAGCCGCGCGCATTGTAGGCCAAGGCCGAATATTGCCGCGCGTTTAGTTTAAACGCCGTGTTGGCCGAGAGGCCCGCCAGTTGCGCCTGCACGCGTTTGATGCTGGCGCTTAAGCCCTCCAGCTTGCGCGTGGCCTCGTCCAGCCCCGGCAAGGGCCGGCGCGGCGCCACCGTCCGCAACTCAATCTGGTCAATTACGGTGTTCATGGGAGGAGGGGTATCAGCCCACCCTAAATCTGCGTTTCATCCGCTCGAAATCACTGGCCGCGCCGTCCTTGCCCCGCTTGCGTTCGAGGACTTCCTCGCGGTATTCCTGGCGCCGGCTTTCCAGCGTCGCTTCAAACAGCACGAAGGCCAGCATCAGCGCCCGGTCGTCCACCGATTCCAGCCGCCATTGGCGGGGGGAGAGGCCCCAGGCCTTGGCCGCCCGCAACTGGTTGAATTCCTGGTCGTAGCCCGGCAGGTCCGGCGGGGCGTATTTGTCCGGCTTGGGTTTCCAGTCCCTCAGCTTTCCGAGACGCCGGGCAAGGTAAAATTTGCGCGTTTCTCCGGCTCCAAATCCATGCCGCCGGTCAGTGCCGTCAATTCAATCAATTCCTGGATCGGCTCAGGCAGCATTCCGGATACAAACTGGTGGATCTCGGCCACCTGCAGCAGGCCCGGTTTCATCGCCGACACTTCCGGACAGCACATATAGGCCGTCAGCGACCGCGCCTGCAGTGTCGCCGCATCGCGCGCCTTCAAGTAAGCCGGGTTGAGCGTGTCGTAATCGTTGCGCTCTTTGGCCCAGGGCGGCACCGGCCCGCGCTGCAGTTCCCGCCGCTTTTCCAGCAACGAGGGCATCGCCCGGGTCACTTTCAGTGTCACCGGATGAAACTGCCCGGTCCCGTCGGCCAGCTTGAACCTGCATTCCAACGGCTCGGCGATCAGCGCCAGCACGTCTTGCAGGTTCGTTATCGGTTTTGTTTCAGTATTTGGTTTTTTCATGTCTTTGGTTTTGGTTGCCAAGGAAATTCAAACTTGGCTCAAGATCGGATAGCGCAACATCGCCGTCGCCGTGACCAGCCTTAGCGAATAAGCCGAGTCCGCGACCGCGCGCGGTGCGTTCGAACGCACCCGATGGATTCCTTTCTGGGCCAGCGCCCGGGTCTCACCCACGTTGCCCAGCAAGCCCGACAGCGCATCCGCCGCCGCCCGCGCGTTGGCCTTGGCATTGGTACCGTTGGCGCGCACCCAGAAATTCCACGAAACCCGCGTGAACGCCGTCTCCTGCAATTCGGGCGGCCCCGGTGTCCCGCCAGTGGCCGGCGGTGTCCACGGCGTCCAAAACTTCCGGTTACCGCTCCCTTCATTCCAAACCATCGTGATGGACACGCCCGGCCCGGCGTCCAACGGTTGCGTCACCGCGCTTTGCTGGAACTTGAGTTCAACCAATGGAAACGGAACATCCTCGTTGGCGCCCACGTCGTGCGGTTGCCCGTCAAAATAATTGGCCAGGAATTCCTGCATGAGCGCCAAGGTCGTCTTCTCCAACGCCATCGCGCTTACCGCCGGATTGGTCAAAGGTGTCATACGGCCTTTAGTTAGAGTTCGCTTGTGACCGCCGCCAGATGCCGCTGCAGCTTGCCGGCAAACTCGCGACGCACCATTGCCTCCCAAGCCGCCAATACCGCTTGCAGCCAGGTGTTGATCGTCTCCGACGACAGTCGCTGCGATTGCTGGCGTTGCTCGATGTATTTGACGATGTGCGGCAGCAACCGGCGCTTGGCTTCCCGTTCCGATATGCGCCCCGGATCGCTGGGCTGGTCGGATAATTTGCTGTCCGGCGTCAGCATCAGGTAACCAATCCAGTGCCCAATGTCCTCGTCGGTCTTCGAGCTGTCCCGCTTGTCCTTGTCCTTCACGTTTGCCACCCAATCGGCCATCAACTGGTCGAATTGATTGGCAAAGTCGCTGAACAGGTTCGGGCCGCCGGCCGATTGCAACCCGGCGGCCATCGCAAAATCGTCCACCGACAGTACCGGCGGGAGGGGATTGTTCATGCGCAGGAAAAAGCCCGGATCACCGCCCGGCAGCACCACCGTCATCATGGTGTCCAGAAACGGGTCCACCATCCGCCATTCCTCCTGCTTGGCCAATGCCCAGAGCGTCGCTTTGGCCTCAAGCCGGGCTTGGCTTTCCCATTCGGAAGGCTGCAGCGCCCGCCGCAGGGCGCTTTCCACGTCCCGCCTTCGCCGCTGCATCCGGTAAATGACCGCGCTGATGTTGGATTCCAACGTCACGCGGCAATTATGACATCAAAAAACGGGAGTTTCGGGCGAATGTCGCACGGCGATTACCTCTCCGTTTCTATTGATTTACCTACAAATTTCCGCTCTGGCGGGCAGCGAAGCGCCAAGCAATACAGTGACACGAGGCACCAACAGCCGTGCCGACTCTCGCCATATGATCGTCATTCGCGCCAATAGCCAATTTGCGCAAGCTGGATTGGACCTCTGCAAAACCAAACCTGACATCAAGCATTGAAGTTTGTCCAAGAAAGCAGTGTGAGCGCACGGTTCGAGCTGCCCAGTTGGACTGCCTCTTCCCATAATTCCACGTTGCTTTCCTTCCTTGGAAACCAGGTTTTAACGTCGGTTTTGGCCTCTCGGATTCCGTTGATTCCTGACGCCTCTATCGTGGGACTGCTATCCGGAACTGGGATATCACGAAGACTGCCAAATCCCCAATAGCGCGCTTGTTCTGACGCAAAACCATAAAGCACTTTTCCGTTTTCTGAAACGAGGGCCAGATGTGGCTCTCTTGTAAATCTAGTGTAACGGAATGCCGTGGCTTGAACGCTGGCTCGACATACTTCGGCAAGGTTCAAGATCTGAGCAAGGGTGAGAAACCCACGTCGGCCCATCCGTTCCTTCAATACCTTTGTTGGAATCAGAAGCGCCGCGGCAAACGTGTCCGCCTGACGTTCCACCAGGTTTTTACTGCGAAATCCTTCCTGCGAATAGTGGGCTTGGCCTTTGAGCAAGATGTCTCGATGGTGTGGAATGTAAAAATGGCCAAGTTCGTGCGCTATGGAAAACCTCACCCGTGCCGGGTATTGGCCCGTAACGATGCTCGGGTGGTAGATAACAAAGGCCTCCACTTCGGCAAGGTATTCAATACGACCGTGGAATTCCTCCCCATAGTCTCCCTCCGCCAATTCAATCCCCTCTTCACGGGCAATTCGTTCGAGATCAATCGGCGTTGCGAGGCCGAACGCCACCACGACCTCGTCAGCCAACATCTCTATCTGAGGATCGGTCAACAACTGCCTTTCTTCTTTCGTAGCTTCTCCAGCAGTTCCTCACGTTTCCGTTTAATTTCTTCTTCCGTTTTAGGAGAAAATCCCTGACCGGGTTGTTTGCGATGTAGTGCCATGAACTCTTCGCTTTCGACAATTTCAGCGAGCAGCGCAGGCTCTGGCGAATCTCCCGAAGCCAATGGACGGGATCCTTTTCGCTTGAGCGCAGCCTCATCCTCGGCCGACAACGTGACCTCCCCGGCAAGATATGGGTTGATTTCGTCTGTGGTCAACTGCGCGTCACGAACGTGCAAGGCGGCCGAAATCAGTGCCTGAACGGCCTTTTCTTCCCGACGTGAAGGTGTGTCAGATTCTGCCATAGGTCATGAGAGTTTACGTTTCAAGATTTCGCGGAACTTGGCCATCAGGGCGTTCTTTGCACCCTTCACCTCCATCACTGTGATTTTAAGCTTTGCTCGCACCAGTACCTCGTCTGCAATTTCTTGATCAGTCAGCCAGTCCGGTAGAAAATCGGCCATCACTGAAGCCACCCGGCGTTGCTGACCTTTCAATGTTCCAACAAATTGCCGGAATTCAGCTGCAACTTCGCCAGCCTTTTCCAGCGTAATCAAAAGTCTCCAATCCTGCCCAGTCTGTGTGCCTGCTAAATAATTCCCCACTTCCTCGGTCAATTCAACATCAGGACGGATGCGGCTGGATGCCATCCGCCGAAGGTCAATCGCACGTCTATTTGCAACCGTGAAGAGCAGCGGATGTAGAGGCGAATCGACGTCCAACGTCCGATTTACCGCTTTGGCGTGAATAGCTCTGAACGCGTCGTGCATCGCTGAAGCACGATCATCAGACGAAAGGTCCGAAAATCTGTCTGCCAGGAATTTCATGAGGGGTCTTTCGAATCGAGCAAAGAGCAATCCAATCGCCTGCTCTCTTTCCTCATCCGTTCCGAGGAGTCCGACGCGCGCCTGAAGATCCAACTCCTCATCATCAGCGCCTGCAACCCACATATGTATGAGTCAATCATATTTGAACTGGCATATCAAGACGCACAAACCCACAATTTTCCGCTATAAACCGTCATTCGGACTCCCGCCGCCAATGGAACAATAAACATTCGATTTTTTTTATTCCAATCTCCGCCCCGATACGAATTACCCGTCAGGTGCCCGATAGACCTGTGGACAGCGCCACACCACAGGTTGAATTTGAACCTCAGGCATGCCACAATATGTTGTGGTTTTGTGCATTTGACGCCGAAGTCCAGCAAACGGGGTGAAATGCGTAATAAGTGGTGAGACCGGACGGCGAGCCATCCGGAGCAAAACCAGCAAACAAAGCCTTGGAGCTCGACCGGGCATAACGGAACACAAAAATGTTAGACTCATTGAATCAAACGGGGGGCACTGCGGTGCTCCAGCAGAGGCCGATATTCGGTAAATACGCGCTCAACGAACTGCTGCGCCAGAAAGCAGATGGTTACGCTTGGGCAAAGGGGGTCCACCTTTACTCGGAGCTACGCCCGGTTGCGGGCCTACAGATAGCGGAATCCGATGAAGCGGCCAGGAAATATTTAAGCCTAATTGAGGAATACGCCCACGCCGGCATTTCGGCAGCCAGTCTGTTCGGATTGGAACTGCTGGAATTGCACGGCAATGTCCTTCACTTTCACAAGGACGGCGAGGACATTGAAGAAGCCGCTGCTGCCGCACTCCAGTTCAGTTACATCTTCACCAAAGTCATGTACGAAACTTTGGCCGAAGACCTGGATGAGGAATGGCATGGTTTTGCCATCTGTATGGATCACGGTGACTCAGTCATTGTCCGCCGGGGCAGTTCATCCAACTCGTCGGCCATTTCCCTCGGCCCTTCAGCCAACCGACCGGCGAAACGCCTGTTGTACGGGAAGACCCCAGCGGGTCACGCTGAAATCCCAGGCCGTTGGGTGCCAACACTGCTTGGTCGTCAGTGCAGGGACCCTTGGTTTGCCTTGAACCTGCGGGATCGGGATCAGCTTCCAATACTGAGTTCGCTTGAAAACGCCGAGTTGGAAGGCCAGCTTCGGCGCGGCCTAAACAGCTACAGAACCAATCGAGCACTCATGGCAAACAGGGCTCAACCCTTCGCGTTACTGGAAGCAAGCGACCTCATTGACCAAGGCAATTTTTCCACCGATCGACCGTTGCGTATGCGGGCTTTTTGCTTGCGTGCCGACCTTGATGGGTTTTCCAGCCTAGTTGAGTCTGCGTTTGCACGAGGCGAACAAGCTGTTGAGGCCGTTGCCAAGGGATTTATTAAAATCCTCGAGTTTGGAGATTATTTTGAGCACAGGCACTATGGGGCCGTTCGGATGCCGTGGGCGGGCGATTGTGTGTCATTTCTGATACCGCCGACCGGCGCCTTGGAAGCGTTTCGGGGCAAGGACTGGATTGCCATCGTCGAAGAATGGCAGTCGTTCGCGGCCAACACTCCCGATGGTCGAAAGTATCAATGGGCAAGCATATTCCGTAACGTCTCGTGGTCTGTTGGCATCACCTACGCGGGTGACGGTTGCTGCATGGTGGCGCCGGTTTCCGCGCTGTCCCGAAAATTTCTGATCGGTGCTGGCGCGCCGCTGGCCACCGCCGAAGAAGCTCAAAATCTCGGCAGGGGCGGGGAAACGCTTATTCATACCACCGACTACCAGGCTGCTTATCCAATTGTCCGGACGCTGTTCACAAAAATGTCCGGTTCTGAGTTCTGGCGAGGAACAAATATCACGCTAAAGAAAGTCAGGGACGCTGCCCTCGATGCAGGTAAATCCGGGAACGCGTCCAAGATCGAAATCGTTGAGAAGGCCGCGACAATTTCGATGCCACAACCGAGGCCATATTGCCGGTGAAGAGTCAATTCACGAAAGAATTCCGACTGACGTTTGCCGGTGCGCTGCATGAGTTGTTGCATCAGCCAAAATCCATCGGATGTCGGCCGCTGTGCCATGACTATCGCAAAGCCCTCAAGAACCCGGACCCACTGATCATGGTGAAGGGACGGCTACCTTTGCGGCAACATGGTGAATCAGGCGAGACAATCGTCGGCATCGAACTGCTGATTTGGCCTGACTGGATGAACGTATTGCCGGTCGCCTCCACGGACGCGCCTTTCATCCGACCGGAACGCGACTGGCATGTCCCGCTCAAGCCCTACGTGTGTTACGCGTTGGACCAAGAGTGGCGATGGAAACTCGACGAACTGTGGAACAGCGAGGCCGGGTCGAACGCAATTATCACTGCGAGTAGCGCTTGGTGTATCCGCAATATCGACAGCCTCATCACGCGACATCTCCACGGGTTTCGTTACGGGATTACAAAATGGCCCAAGCAATGGGGACAGTGGAGCCACGGACTAGACGGCATACGTGAATTTGAAACGTTTACACAAACCCTAAAGGCCGCATGAAACACCAAAAATCAATATATAACAGATTTACCGGTGCCAATGGCAATCGACGTTGCTTGGAGGCATTGAAGGAGCAACTGGTTGTCCAAGGGAGCGAGCCGATCGCCAGGGCTTTTTGCAAAAATCGCGAACTCCGCTATTACAAGGCTGGTAAAACCATCATCAAACAGGGGGATGGCACGAACGACCTTGCCTTCATCCTGCTCGGTAAAGTCGCGGTGGTTCGTAACAATCGTGAAATTGCGCAGCGGTCGGCCGGAGAATGTGTTGGGGAGATGGCGGTGATTGACGTACAGCAAAAGCGCAGCGCTTCGATTGTCGCCAAGGAGGATTGCATTGTGGCTCTGGTTCCAGAAGCCGACTTCACCAGGATCGCAAGCAAGTATCCTGAACTGTGGAGACGATTGGTCGGACAGGTTGCCGATCGGCTGCGGCAGCGGCTTGAAGGCGTTCGGCCTAGGAACATCGTTCCGCGCGTTTTCATCGGTTCGTCAACAGAATCCAAAAAGGCCGCTTTGGCGGTGAAAAAGTCGTTGGATAAAGTTGCGACGACCGTTGTCTGGACCCAGAAGGACGTATTCGAACCCGGGAAATTCACTCTTGAATCTCTCGAAGAAAACGCCCAGCGCTCTGATTTTGCAGTGATGGTGTTCGGCCCAGATGACATAATTTTCAGCAGGGGCAATCGCCAGGCTGGACCTCGTGACAATGTAATCTTTGAATTGGGATTATTCATGGGTGCTTTGGAGCGAAAGCGCGCTTTCGTGATCGCCCCCCGAGGCAAAAAACTCAAAATCCCAACCGATATACTCGGAACCAATTTCGTCACGTATCCGGTCGGCGGCAATAAATCACTTGATCGAGCAATCGACGAAGCCTGTGAAACGCTTAAAAATGTTATCAAAAAGAGCGGCCCGATTTAACTTATCGTGACCAGGCCACCTTGGTGCATGTGCCAGTAAACTTTTGTTTCCCGCGAGATCAATCGGCGGCGACTTTGGAGGACAAATCCTCCTCATTATGTTTTCGCCCTTAGCAGCATCGTCCGGAACATCCGCCGGTCGCCTAGCGTCGCGTCCCAGCTTTGCGCCAGCTTTTCCGAGACTTCCTTTTGGACGTATGCCTGCCCTTTCACAGTAAACACCAGGTTTTCCTTTCCATCCAGCGGTGCATCCGGCGGGAAATCAACCATCAGGTCCCCAATTTCCACCTCGTTGAAAATCCGCACCTTGCTGGTCCCCGGTTGCACCGTATGCACCAGCCCGTTGACCGTCATGGTTCCTTGCGCCCGTGTCCCCGTATGGCTGCCGTCCACCGGATCGGGAACACTGCCAGAGGGCCAGACATCCCAGGTAATGACGACCGGCGTCGCCACGCCCGGCAGCAATGAACCGCCGAGGATACGGTGTGCATCATGAAGAATTTGGGCCACGTCGTTCATAACATCAGGTCGTGGTCATCCACGCCGGCGACTGTGCCAGGCCCGCTCCCAACAGCACCGCCGGCGTCCCCTGATATTCCAGCACAAACTGGCCGGTTGTAGCCGCCGGCAGCGCCCCGTCATCCAGGGACCGCACCCACAATCCATCCGGCGTCACGGCGGCCACCAGTTGCGTTCCAAACCAAAATTCCAACCTGGGCAGCGTCGTGGGGAATTGATCATGGAATGAGGCTACCGTTACGCCGCAAGATGTCGTTTGCAAGACCGGTGAACTGCTCCCGGCAAACTGGATCGCGCTTCCATCCTCTGCCACCGTCACGCGGCTCGCGGCATTTCCGGGCGTCACTTCCGCAAACCCGTTCACCGGATCGAACGTGTAAAGCGGCAATCGGCCGTCCGTGCCGTTCCAGATGGTCGCATAGGCGACCGGCGGCGGGCCGGCGGTTGGCGCAACTCCGCCGCCACTGCCGGGGATGAAATACTGGGCCGCAAACTCCTGGCCGTCGGTGTGGCCGCTCTCGATGTCCCGGCTTTCCAGGTCCCGGCTGGCAATCGTCACGCCGTAAAACGTGCGCCGATGCCAGGCTTGCGTATCTTCCTCGGTCCAGACGATGTCCAGCACGTAAGTTTCTCCGTCGGGCTGAAAACCGATCAACTCATCCACCGGCAATGCCCAAAGCCGTTCGATGCCGATCTGATACTGCGCCACCAGCGGATGCTGGCGGGGATACGCCGCGCCACTGGGCCGGGTTTCCTTGACGATCCATCGCTCGCGCACCTGCAGCCTTTCGGCTGGCTGGCCGGACCAGATTGCCGCGCCGGTGGGGTTGCCGTTGGCGTCGCTGGCATACAGAGACACCTGGGCCTCCAGCAACGTCAGCACAATTTGATTGAGGGGCGTCATGTCAGCACGGCTCCAAGATTCCGTTGCGAAGGAAACCGTGCCAGCCGGGTACAATAATGGAGCCGGCGCCGGCTTTGCAGGATTGGCCCGGAGCGCCCTTGTCCACCGTCAGCTTGGGCGGCGCCCCGTGCCGCACCCAGCATTGGTGCGGATGCGAATCTTTATAGCCTTCGGGATACCGGCACTGGCACTGGTGATAGGGTTTGGCGCAGCGGGCGCAGGGCGAATCGCAATTACTGCATCGGCCGTCAATGCCCCAGTCATGGCCGCCGGGCATCCTCACCACCAAAGACATCCCGTCCGGGCCCACTCCCCGCCCTGGGAAAAATTCAGCTCTGCCTTCCGCCTTCAACCTTCTGCCTTCTCCTTGCCACCATGCGTTCCACATGGCCCCGACCGGCGCCTCTTCCAGTGAGACGTGGGCAGCGCCGCCGGGAAGGTTGCCGCCGTCCGTACGCCGATACAGGCTTCGCGTGAAGACTTGGAAAATGTCCCCCTTGCCAAACTCATAGCCGCACGGACATCGTGCGGGCCAGCGCGTATCGCCTTGATACGTTTCCGCGGGAATTTGTTCGACATAGCCTTCTGTGTCCTTGGATTCCGGAAAGTCACCCACCAGCGTCATGGCATTGTGATAACTGCCTTTGGTGCACGGTTCGTTTGACCCGGCGTAACGTCGCAGCCACACCCGCTGCAGGCCGCTCTCCACCATCAAGAAACAGGGGATGCCCATAAATCAGGTCGTGTTGATCTGGATGCCGCCCGTGCCAATGGTCACCGTGGCCACCGGGCTTTCGACGTTCATCTGGCTCATGAGGCCCCATACGTTGATGCCGGCCAGCGCGTTGACCCACGCGTAATAGGTCTGGAAGCTGGCCATCATCTCCGGGTTTTCGAGGTAATAGATGGCGTTCTGCAGCTCGAACAGGAAGTCCCGCTGGTCGCCCTTGCGCACGCTGGCCGCCCGCGTCCGCCAACCAAAACTGCGGACCTCCGGACGCAACAACACGCGGGCGCTATGATACGACAGAAGCGCCAGGTCCCGTGGCCGGATCACGGCGCTGGTCAGCGATTGGCCGTCGGCGGTGATGCCAAAACCCGGCAACTGGCCCATCCGCACCACCGTCCGGACCACGCTGGCAATCGCGCAATCCTCCCATTGAAACGGCGGCTTGAAGTCCCCCATGATGGCCCGCACCGGCTCGACAAAATCGCCGACCGATTGAAACGAGCCGGGACTCGGGCCAGCGGGCTTGGGCGCATAAACTTCCCAACGGATGCCGCCCGTTTGGGGAAAGGTCTGCAAGGCGCCGCTGGCGTCGGTAAATTGGAATTGCCCGACATACCACCCCGGCGCGCTCAAGTCGGAGGGCGTCAGCACATATTGCACCTGCCCACCGGCCGCATTGGTGATCGTGGCGGCGCGCGTTTGGACTGATCCACCGGCCAGATTGAGTTGCAGTACGGGCGTGCCGCCTGAATCGGAAAAGCTCTCGCTGGCCGTTTCGGAGAAAACGAAGTTTACCGCCGCCACCGCGCTCAGGTCCACCCCCAGCGTCGCCAGCAATTGCACCGATCGTCCGATGGCCAACCTTAGCATGGGATGCGCTCTTGCGGCTTTTGGCTTCTGATTTCCGATTTCTGCAAAAAGGTCTCAATCGCCGCGTAACTTTCGCGAACGCAATTGGCCGCGGCGCTCCGCAAATTCAAGATGGCCCTGGGCGAGGCGTCATCCAGCGGCAGATCAGTTGCCAGCCGCGGCTGGATGCGGATGTAATGGTCGCCCAGGATTTGGGTCATCTGATAATCCACTTCCTCGCTGGCCGCTTCAAACAAGGCGCTGACGGTCTCAATGCCGTTGCGGACCAGGCCCGCATTCACGATGGCGGTCCTGTCCCCATTCATGGGATAAGCCGGGAAATACGTTTGCGCGGCGCTCGTCGCCCGGGCCGCCTGCCACAGTTGGGCTCCGCCCGTTCCCTTGGCCGCCTGTTTGGCGAACTTGAAAAAATAGGGCCGCTGGGAAGAGCGGGCCGCCCCACAGCCCAGCGAGAGGATGAATGGCCGCTGCCGCCCATACCGCATGGAATCCGCCAGGGCGCACATTGACGGATTATTCGCCACGTTGCCGCCATCCCAGAAGGTGTGGCCTCCCAGGTCGAAAGCCGTCATCGCCAGGCGCGTTTTGGTTTGCAGCGATCCAAACCGTTTGCGTAAACGTTCCTCGATTACGTCCGCCCGATACCGCGGCTCGAAGAAGCCGCGGGTGTTCGAGCGCCAGGTTTTTTCAAAAATCGCCGGGCCGTCCTCGGTAAAAAATTTGATGGCCTCGCGCGCCGGCACGCCGCAGCCGATCAACCCGGCGAGGACTCCCCCGATGCTGGTCCCCCAAACGGCCTCGAACAGCTCGCAGCAGGGCCGGCCCGACCGCCGTTCGAGTTCGACCAAAACGGCGGCGGGGAGGTAGCCCCGCATCCCCCCGCCGTCGATGCACAGAACCCGGTTCATGGACCTAAAAGTGTTTGACGAGGGAGCCGTTGGCTTCCCCGGCCACGCAGCTCTGATACTTGCTGATATAACCGGCGCCCACGTCGCCGCCGATGTCCCAGTCGTTCCCCAAGTCCCACCGATAGCCAACCTTGGTGAACGTCTGCCCGTAAACGGTTCCGTTTCTTAAATCCACCAATGGGCCGGCTTCCTGCGATACCGTGGCGTTTCCGACCAGCGGCACGGTCCGGCCCAGCGCCTGGTTGACGGTGCCGCTGATGGAAACCGAGGTGCTGCCGCAATACCAGGTGGATTGGCGGCTCATCTTGCCATTGGCATCCGTTTGCTTCTCGCTGATCCCGCCGACCAGGAAGCCCAGGTGCACAATGTTGTTGGTCACGATATCGTTGACTTCCAGGCCGCCGCCCAGATCGCCGTTGCCGATATAGAACCCAAACGGCTGGGCCTCCATGCCCTGGCTGAAGTCCAATTGTTTGAGCGTGTCCCAGGCGTAGCCGCCGACATATTCGACCCCGCCCAGGAAGTTGCTGACGCCGCTGGTGGCTGGCGGAGCCGGGAGATTGGTGGATTGCGCCCCGGCGGGAATAACCGTGGCCAGCATTGCCGCCACGCCGATAACTTGAATCAGTCTTTTCATTTTTCCTTTTATGTTGGTTGTTGAGTTTGGGGTTGGGACGTGCCGGGCCTTGCGGCCGGCGGCGAATTCCGCTCCAAATTGATCAGGTTCAGCGCCGTTGAAAGCCATCCGCCCGCCGTGCCCAACGCGGTCTTGTTGCGCAGACCCTTGGCCGTCAGATAGGCCACGAATAGGCCTTGGATAACCACGCTCCACGAAATGCCCCCGCCGAGGTCGATCACCAATTGCCGCACGTCGTCGGCAATCTTGACCACTCTGGGGGATGGCTCCTGTGGCGCAGACTTCGAGTCCACCGTATTCTGTGTATTCGTCTGCGCCGGGCCGGCCATTGCCAGCCCCGCCATGATTGTGATCGTTGCCGCCGCAACCTTCAGCTTGCGCGCAATGGAATGATGGATTTTCATTTTCATTTCTTTCGGTCTATCTTCCAGTAGTGCCGGATCGTCATGACCCCCACGACGATCGCCACCACGCCAGCCACCAACTGGACTGCCTCATTGATGATTGGCAGGTGGCCTAATACCAGTCCCGCACCGGTGGTCGCAGCCCCTACGATTCCTTTTGCATTGTCGATGGAATTCATGGCGATAGGTTCGGACAAGGCAGGTTTCCCCACGCAAAGAGGCGATAATAAGCGTGCGGTAAATTGCCGGTGATCGCCAAGCTGCCCGTGGGCGGCCAGCCCGTGAAGTAATCCCCCGTGAACGACCAATCCACCAGGTTGGTGCTCATCTGCAGCCACCAAACCGCATTGGTGATCCCGGCCGGATAAACAAAATCAGGCAGCGTGAACGGCGCTGGCGCCGGGCCAGATGCGATGTTCGCACTTGGCGCTGCGGAGGCACTTACGCTCATACCCGCCGGCATCACCTCAGGCGGAACGGCCGCGGTCGTCAGAGCGCTCGACGTTGGCTGGCTCGCGCAGCCGCACAGGATTAACAACATGGCAAGGGCTGGTTTCATTGCTGAATGCGGAGTTGGAAATCCCAATTGGTTAGAGGTACATCCACAGGGATCCCCCCTGAGGCCGGAATCATGGCAGCAGCTTGAGAGGCTTGGGGATTTTCGCTGAAAGTAACTATCGCGTTGGTTAGTCGGTCGAAATAAGCAGAAGCCACAAGATTACCCGCATTTTGTACTGCCGAACCCGCATTGAGGATGGAATTGACATCCAATGGCCCGCTGTTGGTGGTATAACCGGTCGCCGGGCTGTTCGAGACTGTGATCATGCATAGGCTCCATGAGTACGGCACAGTGCCCGGCGGCAGCGAGTTCGTGTAGGCCAGGACGCCGGACTTGGGGAAAAAGGTCCAAGTGAAACGCCCATTCGTGTTTACAATCGACGGCGGGAAATTGGTCATGCCAGCCGCGTTGCCGTTTGCCACGCCGTTCGTATCGATGTAAAATGCAACTGTTGAGTTACTTGTTCCAATTTGGAAAATATTAGTAACACCACCGATTGGCGCCACAACGTTCAATACGGGCTTGGAGATTGCTCTGGAGTTTGTCGTCCCCACCGAGACGTTGGTTGCAACCTGAACCGAAGCTATAATTGGAACCAATCCGCCATTTCCCTGTACGGCGTTGACCGAATTGGTGTCCGCGTATTGGATAACAGCGTTCGCTTTCAGACACACGATAAAACACGCTAACAGAGTCAAGGGAATCGTTTTCATTGGTATTGAGGATAGGCGCTGAGGTTAATGGTGGAGATCTGATAATCCGTGCTCAAAGAATTATTGGTTGACAGAAAGTGCATCGCCGAATTGATCTGGGCCTCGTAATCCACGTAGTTTGGCCCGCTAACCGGACTGTACCAATGACTCAACAAAACAAGGTTCGTGCCGACCAAAGCCATAATGGGATGGCCACTGTCCCCCACCACGGGGGTATAATTCCACACCGAATCAACCCATAATCCGCTGGCGGCGATATAGGAATATTGATTAGCCCAGCTACCGCTGCATAACGTCGGGAACATCGCCTTGGCCTGATTACAGCCGATTTCCTGAATTTGCGGGCTGTTGGTCGCTCCCGGAATATAGACGGCATAATTGGTTGGCATCAGCATGAACGGATGCACCGTGGATGGAAGCGGGGAATTGAGCAGGCACACATTAATGTCGTTGCCATCCACATTGTTAAGCAGATTGGTGTAGGCGATTACCGAACGAATATAATTCGAACCGTAATCATCCACGAACAACAGGCTGCCTCCGGTGGTAAATGGGGCGTGCGTGCAATTGACAACGTGCACCGGGGAGATCGCCGAACCGCCAATTTGATAATTCTCCGTGGTCACTCCCGCCCCATTGGCGATGACAATGGCGGTTTTCTCCGGGCATTTGGCCAGCCAGAACTGGCTATTACGCACATAATTGCTATGCACAAAATCATCCGTGGAAAACATCGGCTCGGAGGCAGCCGGATTCAGGCCGTTGGTGGAGACCTGGGCGTTGGTCACCATTTCATAGGCCAGCGAACCCGGCAGATACTGGCCGAACCTGATTACCACATCGCGGGGGACCGTAACCACCGACTGCCACCCCCGTCCATCCGGCCCAATGACGGCGTAAGTTCCGGAATTGGTGAACGTATAAACACTGTTGCCATAAACGTCTATGAGCGGATATTGGCTCGTTAAAGACACATAGGCGTTGGTTCCATAGATCGAATCACTGTTGGTCATCGTTCCTGATGTGCTGTTGGTGATAAACGACGTTCCCAGACCGCTCAGCACCAGGATACCCGAGATAATAGCCAAAGGATTCATTTATGGCCCCACTTGATATTGACCGTAACTTCCCGCAGAACTAACGCCCGTTGAAATGCCAACCAGCTGAAAATACGGATTTCCAACAAAATGCGTTCCCGAGGGCAAAACCAGCACCGTACCGCTGCTATTAAAATTACAGACAGTTGTGCCGACATCCCAAATTCCACCGTTATAAGCACCGAGGTTTGACGCATAGCCGGACAGATACGCGATGTTTGCGTAAAGGTTAAAAAACAACGAACTTGTATCGGATTCAAGTTCGCCGCTGGGATTAGCAAAAGTCTGGCAAAATATGTTTACGGAATTCGCGTAACCGTTCGGGTTTTCTGATTGAATAAACACATTGGTGACGACCTGTGCGGTTACCGTTAGATTGGTGGCTACCAGGTTGGCCGTGTTTAGTATGACAATGCCGTTTCCGTTAACCGTCAACGATGTGGGATTGCCATTATTTTGTTGTATTGTAATCGTTCCTCCACCAGACACCGTGCAATTTCCAATTCCATTCCAATCACCCACCGTCACGGAAGCCCCTGACTGGATATACCAGTTTACGTTTCCATTGGTTATTGACCCGACATAAGAACCCGGAGCAACGCACAGGGTGAAACCGCTGGGAGTATTAGTCTGGGCGTGGGCGATGGTTGACCACGGCAGATTTGCGTCTCCTGGGTTTGAGTCGGAACCCGCACCGGCATCCACAAACTTTACGTTTCGGGTCATTTCATTGGTTAGAAGCTGTATGCCGGTAAGCCCACCACCGCCGCCGGTAAAGGTGCCAATCCAGTGGTTGCTGCTACTGGTGTTCCCGGAAGCCAGGTTGGCCACATTTTGATTGGTCGTACCCGCTCCATTTCCTGTAAATGTGCCGCTAAACTGGTCGGCCGGATTGAGGAACGTCACCGCCGCCGAGACGGTCGAGCCGTTGGTGGTAAAGGGATTTTCAAACAGGCCGTTCCCGTCGGCAAAATTAAACCAGTGATGAGCGGCAAAGTCCGAAAGCAGCGGCTGGCCGTTGCCCCAAGTGACACTCGAACCAAAGATGCCCGTCAAGCCCGCGCCGATGCCGCTAAAGCTGTTGGCCGGGTTCGAGAACGCCACCGCCGCGGCCACGGACGATCCGCTGGTCGTAAAGGGATTTTCCAGGAGTCCAGTCCCATCCGAAAAAGCAAACGCGCCCTCGAACAGGGCCGCCGTGTTCGTGCCAAACGACACAGTGGCTTGGTTGTTGGTGACGATGGCGGGCGAGGGCGGCATCATCCCGCCTCTGCCCCAAAGGTTTCCGCCAAAATCCATCAGGTATTGCCCGCCCGGACCGTAAAGCCAATGTCCGTCGGAAAGCGTTTGGAATTGTCCCGGACCGAACGGCGGGTAGTTGAGGTCCTGGCCGTTGGCGTTGCCGTCAACGGCCGGCGTGGCAGGCTGCGATCCCGGATAATAAACCCGGCCCGTGAAAGCGTTGGTGGGATTCCGGTTGGAATTCCCCCCGGCATAGGTCCAGTTGGTCAGACCCAGCGTGTTGGCGATGACCGTCACCGGATTGGTCGGCACCAGAAAGCCATCCAGGTACAAGCTCCCGTCATTGCTGTATTGCAGCGTGTTCCCGGTCGCATAGGCGATCTGCCAATGATTGGAATCAACGTTGAACACGTCGCCGTACTGGTCGACCTGGCGGAAATGGCCGTTGGTGGTCCACAACCAGTGGGCGCCGCTGGCCGTGTTGGTCGCGGCCAACTGGCCGCCGGGCCCAAACCAGTAGATCACCCCGTTGTTCGTCCAAGCCGACGTTGCGTTGGTCTGTATCCCGGGCGGCAGCAGGGGACCGCCATTCAAGTCCAGGCCGCCGGAGTTGGCGTCCTGGGTCAACGTATTGGTGCCAACCTGGAGCGCCGCCGCATTGGTGATCGGCTGGCCGTTGGCGTTGAGAGGACTCTGCAACACGCCGTTGTTGATGGGAAAAGACAGGGGCAGGGCCCGGCAACCGGGAACGGTGGCTGCCAGGGCCAGAAGGATCAGAAATGACTTTTTCACAAAAATTCTCGTTCTGCATTCACCAAAGAGCGGCCATCGTCGGGAACAGCGGCGTGGCCGCCCTTGGTCGGCGCTCACCGGCCCGCGGCCGGGAGCGCCAAAAACCGTTTATGGGGCGACGAACCAGAGATGGTCCTGGAACTTGCCTTGGGCCGCGTTTTCCATCGCCTCGCCTTCGCCCTCGGGCAGGTTCACTTCCACGCTGGGGATGAAGTTGACGAACACGAGCGTGTCGCAGGTGATCACGCCATCCTTGATGCCCTGCAGCATCGCCGTGCAGCGGGCGCCGTCGAACCGGGTCAGCCGGTCGGCCATGCCGCCAAATTTGCTGTCAATGGTCAGGTCGCCGGGCTTGGTCTTGCCCAGCACCACAAACGCGTCAGCGGTCATCCCCGCGTCAATGCCCACCGGCTTGCGCGACTTGATGTTGAACTTCTTTTCGGTGGTCACCCCCACCTGCACGTAGTCGGTCAGGTTGGGCAGTTGATAGATGCTGAAGGTCACGTTCCGGTCGCCGTTGAGCACCGAGGCCACGCCCGTTATGGCTGTCACCTTGACGCCGGTCTTCCCAGCGTTGAGCGCGCCGCTGGTGTCCAGGTTGAGGTCCGAGGCGATGCCCACCTCGAAGTTGCCCGACTGATCGTCCACCCGCGCTGGTGGCGCGAAGGTCGCCGTCGCGGTGCGCGGCTGGCCGTTTTCATCGGTGACATTCAACTGAACGGAGCAGTTGCCCGAGGGTGAACTCAAATTGGTCGCCGCCACCACCTCCAGGTCAACGCCCGCCAGCCCGCGGCTGTTGAGGATCGCGCCTGAGGCACCTAGCGTGCAGTTGCTGGGCACCCAGGTCGCGTTCGACAACGCTCCGGCACCCGTCCCGCTGGCGCTCAAGGTCACCTGGCCCAGGAGATAGGCCGGCACCCGCGAAAGAAACACCGCAAACGTGCCGCCCAGATATGGGTCAACGGCAATGCCCAGATCCTGCTGGGCCACGGTGGGTAAATTATATTTCATAAACGGTCTGAGGTTGTGAATGTCCGGAACAGTGGAACTCAGTCATTCATGGCCGTGCCGCTGTAGTTGAACCGCGCGGCGTAGGCCCGGCGCGAGGAATCGTAGTAGGCGCCAAACACGCGGCGCATATAGCGCTCTTCCTCGTTCTTCTTCTCGTGGTCGTAGTCGCCTTGCGAGGTCTTTTCCTCATCCAACTCGGGCTTGAAGTAAACCTCGACTGGTTTCTTGTTGAACTCGGGGTAGCACAGGCGCTGGGTGGGGTCCAAGGTGGTGTCCGGCACGAACAGCCAGTCAATGCCCAGGAAGTTGACCCCGAACCAGCCTTGCTCCATCAGTTCGTCGGCGATGTTGTTGCGCGTGGCGCCGCTGGGGAAGATGCCGTTCATGATTTCCTTGATGTGGGCCGGCGGCAGGATGATGCGTCCGCTCGGCTTCAAGTTCACGCCGTCCTCGAAGGCGCCGTCCCAGCGGGCGCAGTAGTCCACAATGGCGGCCAATACCTGGAACCCGAACTGGGTGGTCAAGGTCACGCCGTCCTGCTGATACACGTCGACGTTGTTGCTGGGCGGCAGGTTGGCCACGTTGATGCGGCTGTTGGCCACGTAGGTCCAGTTGGCCCGTTTGCCGGTAAAAATGAACGGCCCAAAGAAGGCTGACCGGTTTTGGCCCGCGGAGGACGTCCACGGGGCGATCGTGGTCGGATTGCCCAGGAGCAGGTTTTGGATCTGCCCGTCAATCCGGTTGCCGATGTCGTAACTGAGCTTGATGGTGGCCAGCGCCGGGTCGGTCACCCGGCCGCGATACACGTCAATCTTCCGGTAGCGCACGATGTCGCTGGTGATAAAGCCCAGCGGGATCAGCGTCTCGTCGGGGTCCAGCGCAATCTTGACCATGTAAGGCTCGCCGTCGCCGCCGACGCCGTAAATGTTGACTTCCTGCTTGGTGATGCGCTGCGCAACCGGCCGTTCATCGGCTTTCAGGTTCACCACGTTGCAGTATTGGCTGAGCCACAACGCCGGCGCATAGAGGTAATTGCTGTAGGTTTCGACCCGGATGCTGGCCAGTTGGCGGCGGATTTTGGAATCGTCGTCGTGGGCGCGCGCCTGTTCCAGCAGCGCCGCCCGTTCGGCCAGGAATTTTTCATCGCTGTAACCGGCAATCACCGCGTCAAAATGTTTCTGCACCGCCGGTCCCAGGGGCAGGCCGGCCAGGGTGGTCCCGCTCAAGAAACCCGCGCGCGCGCGATGGGTTTTGGCCATGCGAATCACCTCGGCAGGCGAGATGTGCATATCGCCGGCCAGTTCGATCACGCGCCGGGTCACCGCCGTGCGGCCGATGCCGATCCGGCGGGTTTCAAAGGAGGAAGTAGTCTTCATAAATGTTGTTGGGTCTGGTCTGGTTGATGGTGGTCAGTTGGGGTTAAGGCATCAGAACGCCTTCAATGCGGGTGAAGCGGGCGCGCACGTTGCCCTGCACCTGGGCCTGCGGCATGATTTGCGCCAGCGTCCATTCGGCCCAATCGCCACTGGCGGCGACGGCGAACTGCCCGTTCATGAAGGTGCATTTGGTTTGGGCTTGCGTTGCCGAAGTGATGGTATTGGCCGCGCTGGCTCCCGTGCCGCTGTAAAGGAAGCCGTTGACGCAGGCCGGGTCGTAGCCTTCGGCCTGCACTTCATCGGCGTATTCCATGGTGATCGGCTGGCCGTCCTGGAAGGGCAGTTCGATGCGGTTGGGCATGATGGCGTCGGCCAGCGTCGGTCCACCGACCAGAATCGGGCGGGTGACAAAGCCGGCAAAGGGCGCGCTGCCATCGGCCAGGATGGCGTTGCCGGGGTTGGCGGGGTCTTCGATGTATGCAATGCCGCGGCCCGCGGCGGCGCCGACAGGCGCCACCAGCGATTTGTAGGCCCGCGGCGAACGCTTGGTGATTTCAAAGAGGCTGGTAATCGGAATCATAATCTTCCAGTGGTTGGGGTTAGGGGTTGGCGGTGAACGGTGATTACACGATCATCTTCTTGCCGCTTTGGTTGGCCGCTCCAGGCGGAGTGGCAAAGGGTTCAGGCGACGGCGTCGCGTGTTTAAGCGCCGCAATGCCGTTCACTGTCTTTTCGAAAACGCCGTAGGTCTTTTCATCCCGCCAGACTGCCGCCAGCAGTTCGGCCGTCAGCGACAAGCCGGCCAGCGTCTTGACCCGCTTTTCGGCCGTCGCCTTGGCAGAGTCAAACTCGGCTTCGGACGCGCGCAGAATGGCTTCAGCATCGGCGTCCGGCAGGGGCAGACCGGCGGTAGTTAGCGCCGCCTTGCGTTCGCCCGCCGTTTTTTCGGCCAGCAGTTTGGCCGCTTGTTCCTGTTCCACCTGGGTGCGGCCTTCGCTGATCCCGGCCACCTTGGCCGCGCTGCACAGTTGGTCCACCGTCGCCTTGGGAACCAAGGCTCCGCTAGTGGTCCGCTTGGTCATTTCCGCCGCCACCGCCGTTTCAAAATCCGCTTTGCGCATGACCACGCCCGTCCGAACCGCTTCCTCCAACGCCGCCGGGCCGATGCCCGCCATCTGCTGCTTGAGCTTGCTCAACTCAAGGTTCAGCGTGCTGGCGCAATTATTGGCGCAGGCCAGCAGGCTGAAGAAACTGTCGAGCTGTTCGGCCAGCGACCAGTTGGCGTCGGCCGTCTTGGGCAGCGCCGCCAGCGCCGCTTCCAGCTTGGCCGTCACCTCGTCAAACAACTGCCGGATCGGGCCTTCATAGACTGTAGCCGCCGACGCAAACTGGCTCTTCAGCGTGGTGAAGAATCCGCGGATGCCTTCCAGGTCCTTGCTGTTCTTGGGCACCACCGGGACCGCGGTTGCGGGTGCCGGCGGAGTCGCGGCAGGTGGAGTCGCATCAGCCAGAAGGAGCAACGGCAAACTGCCGGCCACGCAGAGCTGGGCGCATAACTGGATTGCGTGGCTTCCGCAAAAATGGCCAGCGAGCGCGCAAATTCCCGCCAGCAGCAAACCTGCTCCCGCGACGATTGAGACTTTAATTTTCATAAGTGTTAGAACTCTAACACTGCGAAAGGGGAGTTTCGGGCGAATCTTGGAGGCGGGTGCGAATTTTCCTTACTGCTTATCGCACAACGGCTTGTGCAAAATCCTTGAGCGTGTCAAACGCAGCGGAGACATCCGCCAATTCGGAATTTGAGGCCAGAATTTGCGACACGCGCGGTGGATTCCGTCCAAACAAGAATTCCCAGTTCCGTCCAGGAGCGGCATCTTCTGCGTACCTCGCGAAACCAGCACAAGCCGAACCAAGTGGACAAGCCTGCTCCGCCACATCTTATCTCACACCCAAATTCGGTATTCAGACGCTTTACAACCGCCTAAAACCGCGCATCATTGGGTTGTGCCGGATTCCGACAAAACCGTTAAGCAAAAATCACGGAAACCCAGAGACCAGAGAATGGCGGCTTGGATGTTCGGCAGCATACTAATCATATTTCTCATCGCCGTCTTCATTTGGTCCCCAAAGGAGTTGCCCGCCTACAAACGACAACTATTAGGCATCTTCAACGCAGTGCTGAGCGGCCTATTCGGCTATTTTTTTACGGGGAGCATAAAGCTCGTCTCTGAGCAAACGCTCGCGCACTGTGGTAAGATCAGAATTCAAGCTGGTGGAGGGATTGCACTTTTCCTATTGACACTTTGGTGGTGGAATTCGGCCCTCGCGCCCGTACAGCGATCACCCAAATCAGAAAACTCTAATCGCGACGTCATTGGTAATATAGCGGTCGGAAACGGAAATGTGCAGACCACGATAAAAAACACCTTAACGTTGACTGATGACCAATTCAGCGAACTCAAACAAACAATTGTAGAATCCATGAGGGCATCGCAGGGGCAGGACGAATTTGGGCCAGTTATGGATTATCAGGTGCCTCTGCGCAAATGGGCTGCCGAAATGAACATTACGCCCGAACAGGCGCAAGGCCAGGTTGAAGCGTGGATTGAGGATATACGCAATAGAAAATATGTAGCACAGGAAACACTAGCAGTAGCGGATTTCCTTGCAAAGAACTACGAGGAGTCAGGGATCAGGTATTCGCACATTGCGACAAACCTCTGTGCCGAGCTCGCAGAGCTTAAATACCAAGAAAACCACGTTAGGACGAACGAAGACTTTCTGGCACTCAGCATTGCCACAAATTATAGCAACGCTGGCGACTCATTTGTGAGCGCTCAGAAGCTGCCCGAAGCAGTTGCTTGCTATTCAAATGCGCTCACGTTTGTACGAAAGGCAGACAGCCCGATATTATGGGCAGATACGGCCGTAGCTCTTGGCTTGACGCATCAACAATTTAACCTTCTGAAGACACCGGACGCTAGCTTGCAACATCTGCGTTATGCAATCGAGTATTTTGAACCAGCAATTGAAATCTACGGAGCAAACCACGAGCGCCTGGAAAAAGCCATTACACAAAGCCATCTTGGCTTTGCCTTGAGTCAGTTAGCCAATCTCGGCGATTTGGCCAGCAGACAGGCGCTGATAACGCAAGCGATTACTTTGTTCGATGAGGCCTCGGAAGCGTGTCCTCTGACGCAGTCACCAGAAAAATGGGCTGAAATTCGGTTAAACGCGGACAATGTTCTGCTCGACCGGGTCGAGTACGTCGGTGTCCGCCAGGGAGCGGAGGTCATCACAAACATAATCGAAGACTATCGGAAAATGCTCGGTATTTACAACCGAGGAAAAAACCCTGAGGAATGGGGCGTCGTGCAATTGGACTTTGGCAATGCCTTAAGACGGCAAGCAAGCATGGGCTTTGGAACTGAGAGCGCAACGCTGTTGGCAGATTCCGTGGCTCACTACAAGGCGGCATTATCAATCTTTACACCGGCAAAATCACAACTCGTTTCGGCAATGGGACAGTTGGACCTGGGACTTGCTTTAGCGGCAGAGGCGCAAGGCGCGGTCGGAAAGGAGCGCCAAGCGTTATTTACCAACGCATTAAACTGCTACAAGGAGGTCGGAAATCTCTGCTCGTCCAACAGTTTTCCACAGTTATGGGCAATGTTGCAGATGGATGTTGGCGACCTTTTATCTGACCAGGCTGAAGGTGGGACGATAAGGAATAAGCGAAAACTGGCAGCGTCAGCCGAAGACTGCTTTAATTCGGCTTTGACAATCTTTACCATGACCAACTCTCAAGTTCCATCATTGATCGCTCAAATAGCCTTAAATAATTGCTACTGCTTTGAAGCGCAGTATTCGGACAATGCTGAGAAGCAGCGCTTGCTCGAACGAGCTGTGAATAATTACCGAGAATTGCTCGAAGTCGTGACGAAGGACAAGTCAACAAACGGTTGGGCTCTCTTGGAATCGGGGTTGGGCGACGCCTTATCGCTGCAGGCAGATGAATTTGACGGCGGGAACCGGTCCTCCATAGAAGCCGAAGCGGAGGCTTGTTATCACGCAGCCCTCGAGGTTTGTTCCCAGCAAGAAGATCCGAAAACGTGGGCGACAATTCAAGAGTCGTTAGGAGATCTTCGAGAGCATCAGGCTGAGGGAACAACGCTCGAAGAGGCCGCGACCAGCCTGGAGCAGGCAGTAACACATTATCGTAATGCGCTTCGAGTCCTTGACCGCGATAAATACACTGACAAATGGGCTGCGGCCCACCTCAATCTAGGCAGCGCTCTCAATACATTCGCAACAACGCGCGGTCACGAAGAGGAAATTCGCCTACTAGAAGAAGCAACGGCAGCGTCTGAGCAGGCAGAGAGAGTATTCACGCGCACGGATTGGCCACGCGAGTGGGCCGATTTGCAAGTCAACCTTGGCATTTCGGCCTATCAAAGAGCCTTACTGTCAGAAAGAAGAGAGGCCACGCTTTACCTGTCCAACGCTGTGAGTTCTTATCGAAATGGCTTGACGATCATCACAACAGACGATTCTCCAGAAGATTTGGCTAACGCTGAAGTGAAACTCGGGTTCGCCCTATCGAAGGCCGCAGACGCTTCTAGCGGCGAGCAAGAGACGGAGCTTCTTAAAGCGGCAGAGATCGCTTTTACAAATGCATTGCTAATATACACCCCGTTCCAACCCACTCAGGAACGCTGGGCGGAGACACAATTAGCGTTGGCAGACACGCTCAGAACACACTTTATGGTGTGTTTACCGCCGGAGCGGTCGACATATGTACAAGAGGCGATGAGTCGCTATATAAGCATACTTACAAACGCCCAGATGGTCATGACGAATCGCTCGGGAGGTTACACATCGGCGTACGCAGCAGTGTTTGAGAATACTATGTATAGCATGGGGAACATGTTTCTGATTTTAGGCCAACTGGGGCAACTAGATCATCAACGAGGACTATTTTCCGCAGCAACGGATGATTTCCGCTGGTTAGTGTATCTAACCTCGCGAGAAAACGAGCCCGAGGCGTCGGCTCACGCTCAATACTGTCTTGGTTTGTGCCTCATGTTGCAGGCTGCGGGCACGACAAACAATGATAATGCGGAGGTTTTGAAGCAGGCTGCAAGTGCTTTTCGTGGGTCACTGAAATATTACTCCCGAGACAATGTCCCTCGAATGGCGTCGAAGGCCGAGCAAATGCTCGGGCTAGCGTTACTTACGCAAAGTAAAGTCGTTTCTGGCCCATATGGCCAATACCTCGCTATAGAGGCAGCGGAAGCCTTTCAACAGGCGCAAAGCGTTGCGACCGAGTCAACGGACGCTTCATTGGACTGGACCGCGTTTTAGCTAGATCGTTTAACGCTAGATGCAATGATAAGGCACATGGCGGCGTTCAAGTCAGATGGAAGAATCGGTTTGACCGACGTTGGAATGTTAAAGTAAAGCATGCGATATGAGCGGCTCAAGGGCACTCATCTTTTTTTGCAGTGGTATTTGGACTGGTGAAGAACTCGTGAAACGATTGTCAGGAACAATGTGACAACATGACCAGGAATTTGGATATGCAAGGTTCGTTGTGGTTTGCAGGCTGGGGCGCCAGAACTACTTAGTAAACGCTTCCGCAAAATGTTTCAGCGCATCAAATGGCGCGGACAGATCCACCAGTTCCGTGTGGGATGCCAGAATCTGCGAAACGCGCGCCGCCGTCTCCCGTCCTTCTGGCGTCAGGGCCACGCCGTAATAGAAAATCTCGCCATTCAATCCGCCATTCAAAAACAGCGTCTCCAGGCCAAGATATTTTTGGGCTATGCGAAGCACGCCATCATTAGGCAGACACTCCAGCAATCGGTCCGATGCGTCGGGGTACGGAACGTAACACCAGCCCAACGTCTTAAAATCCTCCGGCGTCTTCGCCCAATAGATTTCCAGTTCCGAAGGATTTTGCCGTCCGCCTTCCACCTTCAACCTTACGAGAAATCCTCCCTGGTCCACGTGGCTTTCGTTTTCCATTGAGACGGTCCATTCGGTGTCCTCGCCGTAGGGCGTCTTTCCTTCGGCCCAGGTTTCCAGCACCTCCATCACCCCTTCGGCATTTTTGTGGAGTGCCGCCACCGCGCGAATGCCCGGTGCCAGTACCGGGTCTCCCTGGACCCGCCATCCGACTTCGGGTGCTGTGGGAAATTCCACCGCCATCACCGTGCCTAGGATGCGGTCGCGCGGGTTCTGCCTCGGATTGTAGCTGCGCACCAGATGCGCCAGGTTCACCATTTTGCCGCGCAAACTGTGAAAACTGTTCGCGACCGTCTGGGGGTGAATCGTCGTGAAGTAAGGTCCCTTGGGATTGTCGAGCGACACGGGAAAACTGTGGCTTAAAAAGAATTCCACGTAGGCCGTCGCCGCGTCCGGCCTGAAAACCTGCCCGGCAATTTCGATGGCGTTGACCGCGCAGAATTGCACGCGCGTCCGGCACTGTCCCTTTTGTATTCTCAAATCTTTCATGGCAAAATTCGTTTGGGGTGTTAGGTGATCCTCCAAAAAATCTGGTAGCCGGCGGCATTGGGCAAGCCGTTGGCAAACGCCCATTTGAAACCGTCCGGTGTTGGGTTGCCGATCACCACCGCCGAGAGTCCCAGGCTGCCGTCTGGCACGCTGACCGTGAGTGTCACGGTCGTCGGATTGAAAGCCAACGCAAGGCCCGTTACCTGTCCGCTGGCCTGATTGGCCGTCACCGTGATGACGCCGCCGATGGAACCGGCCGTTCCCAGCGATCCGTTTTCAACCGCGGCCAGCCGGTTCTGCAACTTGCCGATCGCCGTCAAAAGGGTGTCGGTCGCCGCCACATTGCCCGTCACCGTGCCGCTTAAACCCGTCAATACCGTCGCCAGCACGCGGGCTTGGGTGAACCACAGGTTGGCCGGATTGGCCCCTTCTTCCAAATCATCGGTGTCGGCGGCGCTAAAGTTGCCGTTCCCATCGGTCATGACGACTCCGGCAGGCGGAGTTCCCAGTGAAAAGAGCTGCCACGATCCGGCGAAGTTGGCCGCAGTCGGCGTCGCAAGGGGGGAGGAGGCAACCACAAACGCGACGTATCGCAAACCCGCCGCCGGCGTCAGGCTGAAATTGGTTCCGCTGGCGTCGCTGGCGTAGGCGACATAGGCATAGCAACTGGCGCCATCGGCGCCATCGGTGCCCGGGGTTCCGGGATTGCCTTGCGGTCCTTGAAAGTTGACCCATAGCCCGGCAAAATTGGCCGCCGTCAAGGTCGCTATCGCAGAGTCTGTTTCCAGAAATGCGACATATCCCAGTCCTGCCGCCGGCGAGAGGCTGAAATTCATCCCATTCGTGTCGCTGGCGTAGGCGATGTAAACGTAGGATGATTGCCCGTCCGCCGATTGCAGCAGCACCTGCCACCAGGCATTGGTCAGGGGCGGATTAGGCGGCGCATTGTTGATATTATTGTTTTGCCGGCTTAAGAACAGCGCACCATTGCTGCTGACAATTTGGCCTTGGGTGTAGGTGGTGGCGGCATTCCATGGACCTTGAAGCAGTGACGCCAGCAACGCCATCGCTTCAGCCAGCCGGATCAAGTGATTGGCTTGCGTGGCAGGATTATTTTGGATGACCGGATTCTGGACGGTGAGGGTTTGCAGCGTATTCATGATTCATCCTTTCCGCCCGCCGGTTTTCCCGGTTTGCCCGGCTCGCGTTTGCCGTGCGCCGCGTCGAATACCGGATGAGTCAACCCTTCGCCCAGCCTGGCTTCTGTTCCCTTGCGCTCGCGTTCCAGTGACGGATTGAAGCCGCTGCCGATCAGAAAACTTTCCTGGCTCAAGGGACCGCCCGCCAACCCTGCCTTCAAAACGTCCAACAGGAGCCGGGAATCCCAGAAGCAATCGTCCCGCCATTGGCAGACCACCGGCGCCGGCGCACCCAGCGGTCCTTGCAACAATTTCGAGAGAAATGGATTCATTCGCACCCGCTCTTCGCCGGCAATTTGCCGCGCCAGCGACATCAGAAACGGATTCACCACCCCGGCCCACATCTGCGCGAACGGCACGCCCCAGAGCGCCAGTTGCTCCATCACCTCTTTGTAACGGCCGGAGTCATATTGGTGGGGATCGGGCCGGCCCGCCCCAAGCATGATTTTGTGGTCGAAGTTGGTGATGATTTGAACGTGGCCCTTCTTGGATTTGATTTGCTTCTTGGTTCCTTCCGAACGCGCCTTGTTCACGAAATGCGTCGGCGCGCCCGCGTGCAGGCCGCTCTTGATCTCATGTCCCAACAGGTGCTGTTCATAGACCACCCGGCACACGTCCGCCAATTGCCGGTCGCCCACCAGCAGCGATTCTTCCAGGCAGCACGCGTGAAAGATTCGCACCAGGTCCGGCCAGCCAAAGCCCATGCCAACCGATTCGTCGCGCAACACTTCGAAATGGAAAAGCTTGTCGTCATGGGTCATCTCAATTTTTCCGCCGCCCCGGCGCAACGCCTGTTTTTCCTTGTCCAAGAGCCCGGCCATGGCGTCAATTTGTGAGGTGGTAAGGTCAGTCGTAATAGTGAGCTTTTCGATTCCGAACTCATCCTTGAAGGTGCAGGCCTCCGGCGGTTTGACCAGCAACCGGCCCTGGTTGCGCCACAACGCCACGACGTTGCGGGTGATCATCCGCTCGCGCCAGATGTCCAGCACCACCCGTTGGATTTCTGCCGCGTTCTTTTCCTTCCAGCGCGAAATCTTCTCATCGTCCTTGGTGTTCACCGCCCGGATGCCCGGATGCCATTCCCATTCCTTCTGGCCATCCGGCTTTTTCGGGTTCACGGGCCGCTCGACCACACCCAGCAGGCCAAAATTGTAAAAGCCGATGCGCAGTTGTTGCACCGTGCCGATGAAGCCCACCAGCCGGCTCCAGCGGCGCGCCTGCTGGAAGATGGCCGACGTGGGCGCCCGCATCACGTCGTCCCCGGCAAAGGCCCCCACCGCGGCGGCCTCCAGCGGCATGCCCCAGCGGTTGTCCCAGGCAAACGACGTGGAATCCAATTCCCAGGCCGAGCACAATTGCGACATCACCCCTTTTTTGAGCGGCGGCACCGAACCTCGGCCTGGCGCCACGACTTGAACTGGTCCAATGTTTCTGTTCTTACGTTTCACAAAAGGGAAGTTTAACGGATGCGGACGTGAGTTTCGGGCGAATGCCGGTGTTAATCGTTCACCCCATAAATCATGGGGTCCGCTTCGTTACGGCCCGCAAATTCCAGTTCACCGGCGGCCAGCCACAACAATGCCCGGACGTAGGCATAGATGCCGGCATACGCCAGGTCCTTCTTTTTGGTGGCCACAAACTGTTTGGCGTTGTTGCGCGTGAGCAACTCGGTGCCGTCGTCGCGCGTCAGGACGTGGATGTCCATCATCTGCGAGCGCATGGCGTCCAGGTTCTTTAACGCCCATTGCTGTTCCTGGGACCAAGGCTCCGTCGTCAGCCTCGGCCGCTCGTTGAACGGCAGGGGAAACAGGACTTCGGCGTGCTCCACGGCCTCTTGCATGGCCGTGTGCATGGCCGTCAACATCGAATCCACACCCGGCCCGAGTAGCGGCCAGAGCGGTTCCAGGTATTGCTTCAAGAAAAGCGTCAGGATGAAATGCGCGTTGCTCACCGACCGGTCGTCCACCGTGGCAATCGGCGTGCATTTGCGCTCCACGCCGTCAATTGTCTGCCGCCCCTTGTTCAATTCGGGCCAGATGAATTGTCCGCCGCCCTGGCTGTCCATCATGATGCCAGCAAAATTGAAGTGCTGGTGTTTCTTATGTATCAAGCCGCTCCAATCGCTGGTGCGTTGCGCAAAGAAAATTCCCGGGTCCTGCTTCCTCACCTTGGGCCCGCGGACGCGGTAGGCCCACACGTATTCGAACAACCAATCGCCAGCAACACTTGTCGGCTCGCGCCCCAATCCCGGCTTGGGCCGCATGCGCAAGACCACTTTGGCGCCGTCGTCGGCTTTGCCGCCCTGCGCCGGCGCGGAGTCAACGCCTTCAAAATACAACGCGCCCGGCAGGTTCGGGTTCCGGACGCATTCCACTTCCGTACCCGCCGCGTAGCCGGCCTGCACGCACCGGGCCAGCGCGTCTTCGCTGTACCAGCCCCTGGTTTCGCGCGCCCAAATGCCGATGCCTTCCCGCAGGAAATGCGCCCGCGTAAACTGCTTTTGCATCGTGTCAATCGTCTGCCAGTTGGGCACCACGTCGCGAAACGGCGCGCCTTGGGTTGCCTGTAATCGGCTGTTCTCCATCCGAATCTCCGTTTCGGTTGGCAGGTTGGAAAAATCCTTGAAGCAACTGGTGAACGTTCCGTAATCCGGATTGCCCCCGACCACTTCCCGTTCAAAGGTCTGGTGCCGCTGATGGCCCGGATGTCCGGTCCCCTCCGCAACCGCCAGAAAGACCCGATGATTGCCCCACAGCGGATGAAACTGATTGAACGAATGGCGGCGCACCCGGCCAAGAATCTGCTGGTTGATGCCGCTGACCACGTTGCCTGACTCGTTGGTGGTCCGGCTGGTCTTCTTGGTCATCGTTTCGACCTTGGTCCACTCGTCAATGCCGGCCACATTAAACGTTTTGCCCGCCTCGCCCTTGGCTTCCTGGAGCCAGTTGGGGGCGGGAGCGAAGATGATGCTCTCGTTCTTGAAATATTGTTTGTAACAGGCCGGCCCCTTGGTGTTGTCCTTGCCGTCAATATCGCCTTCCTTGTCCATCCGCCCCAGTTGCGCGTTGAAGATGGGCGCCTGCCGCGGCCCGAATTCGTTGTAGTAGGGCCAGAAAATGTCCTTGGCCGCCTGGAAGGTCTGGTAATAGGCCACCTCGTGCTGGTCGGCGATGATCACCGCGCGCAGGTTCATGAACAGCCAGAAGCGCAGCGTCTTGCCCGTGCCGAACCCACTGCTGTCCATGAAATCGGGGATCCACCACATCCACCGCAAGCCCACCGCCTGAAACGCGTCCAGCTTGATCCCGAAAATCACATAGACGCCCATCACCGGATCAATTAGGAAATCGTCCACCATCGTCGGGGTGATGCGCAGATGTTTGGCCACGCGGCTCACCCCGTCCGATACGGTGAGGTTCTTCTCCTGGAACGTCTCGAATTTCATCGTTAGAAGCGAGGACGAGGACGAGGATGAGATGAAGAAAGGTCAGGCGGCGGTTTGGATGGGCGCGCTGCCTTGCGCCACCTTGCGTTGTTCGAGTACCGCTTGCAGCCGGTTCAAATCCTCCGGCGACAGCGCCGCCGACAATTCTTCAACGCCCAAGCCTTCGCTCCGCAAAATCACCTTCTGGCCGGGCGGGAGCAGCCGGCGCAGTTCGCTGCGAATGCGTTCGCGACTGCCGGCCGACAACCCTTTGGGCACCGTGACCAAAACGATGTCACCGGGTTTAGCTTGCAGTTTGCCCAGTTGGATTTCGATTTGTCGTTTGATGGAATCACTCATGGTTTCACCTCTGCTACGTTATTAATTCCGGCTTGCGGATTTTCGGTCCCGCAATGCGGACATTTGGATTGGTTGATGAACCGGTGGCACTGCGGGCATTCGCGGTCGTTCAGGTCGGGAAAATCGTCTCCTTCACCAGGTCGCACGCCTTTCTCCAGGTTCACGACGGCTTCGCCTTGCGCCTGGCGCCCGGCGTCCAGCGCCGCGCGGACGCCGGCGTCAATTTTTTTCAAGACGTGCGGCTTGAATTGCCTTCTATAATTCGGGTCGTACAATCCGTGAACGGCCTCGACGATGGCCACGTTTAGGCTGAAACGCAGTCGCGGGCCCACCCGTTCCTGGCCGGCTGTGGCTTCGCGCGTCAGAAATTCCAGTTCGGTGGCCGTATGCACCTTGTCCACCAGCCGGCGGTCGGCCCGGCCATAGTAGTCCTGGTGTGCCAGCACCAGGTCGCTGATCACGCCGCGGAAGGTGACGCGCCCGGCGACCTGCATTTCCGGAAACATCTTTTGGAGCTGCGCCACCTGCTCCTGATACGCCTCTTCCAGCGCGCCTTTCTGCTCGTACAGCCGGTCGCGGTTCTTGCTGGCCGCCGTCGCGATCTCGGTTTCCAGCCGGCGCAGGTACAGGTCGTTCATCAGCGCCGACCGGGCAATCGGCCCGGCGATCGGGTCGCCCAGCATTTTAGCCCATTCCCTCACGCGGCCGACAAACCAGTCGCGCTCGACACGGTTCTCCGATTCCGGCCGCGGGATTTCGGCTCCCTTGCCGTTGCCATTCTCCGCAGTTGGGTCCCAGACCGTGATCTTAAAGATTCTCTCGCTGAACTGGAATTGTTCCAGCAGCTTGTCATCCAATCCCAGCTCGTTGGTTGCAGGTCGAAGGTTGACGGTTGTAGGTTCTTCTTGCGGCTTGTCTCGCTTCAAGTGATCGCGCCACATAGTCCGCAAGGCATCCAGTTCGGCCTGGACTTCGTAACCGTCGGCCTGCAACTCCGAACGGGTCCAGAGGCGCAAGTCGTCGGGGTGCGTGTCGGCGGAAGGAATTTTGGGCGCGACGCCAAACAGCAGCCGCACCATCCGCCAGGGCCGCGTCTGGGAAACCGCAAACGCCATGAACCAGCCCATCGTTTGCGCCCAGTCACCGGGTGAAAATTCAAATTCGGCGGCCAGCGTATCGAATTTTTCTACGCGCCACATCTCGGCGCTGTCCATCGGCTTGAATTCCAGCACCATTGGAACACTCCTGGCGTCCCCGCCATTACGTGATTTGCCCTTGGCCATCAACTTTCCTTTCGATCCACCAATGCGGTTTTCCATATCCGGTCCCAGTCCTTCAGAATCTCTTCGGCGGTCGCCGGCAAGGCCGCGTTGCCCGCGTGCTCGGCCAACCAGTAATAGAATTGCTGCAAGTCCTTCTGGTCATGCGCCAGGGCCACCGCACAGGCGTCGGCCAGCAAGCCTTCGCCGAAGTCGCCGGCCTTGCGCCGGGGCAGGCTTAAACACCGATCCAACGTCATCACCAGAATCATGGCCCGGTCAATTTCCTGGCGTACCATGGTGGTCCCGTCTCGTTTGCGGAGGTTTTCGGGCGGAAGCAACAGTCCTTGTTGCATCGCGGCCGCGGCAATCTCGGTTTGCGCGGCTTTAAGCCGGCTGCGGAGGTTTCCCCGCTTGACGCCGCTGATAAAATTCCCGGCCAGGTGAGGATTCAAACCGGCAAACAAGTCACACTGCCAACCGCCGCCCTCCGCCTTTCGCAACAAATTTCCCTCCATGATTGTCACCGGCGAAGTTTCGTCTCCAAATTGGGGGAAGGCGGCATTCAATTGGCGCGCGCCCGATTCGTCCAGCCAGCCCGGCCGGTTGGTGCTCCGCGCCAGGTAACCCAGCAACACCCACAACCGCACCCAAAGCAGGATGGCCGTCTCCATAACTTCGCGTTCGGCCCCGGCAGGAGATGGCTGGGGTGAGGCAATCGTCGCGGCCTTCATCCGTTCATTACGCAGTCGTTCGGCCAGCAGCCAGAATTCCGGCAGCCGCTCAAAATCCAGGGGGAGTTTCAGTTCCATAGGCTTCATGCTGGGTGGATGGGATGTTTCCAATCCGCGTCGAACATCCGGGTCTGGTGAAACGCCCCGCCCCAGGCGCTCTTGAATCCCACGTGCTGGACCAGGGAGGGCACGTGATAATGGATCGGGCATTGGGGCAGGACCGACCAGCCGCCGGAGGTGGCGCCGCCGGCCAGCCGGCTCATCTTGATGTCCTGCATCCCCGGTACTTCCCACCAATGCTCGACAAAATATTCGGCCATCCGCCGGCTCATCACGAAACATTGGCTGCCATAGACCGCTTGCGGGTCGGCAACGAAGTAATACTCGTTTGGAAAAGCCTCGAGTTCGCGGATGTTCGGATCGTAAAGCGATGCAAAGAAATACCCGTCATGGTTCCGTGCAAAATCCCTGAGTGGTTTCCAATGTGTCAGATTGTGAACCAGATGACGGTTGAAGATAATATCATCCTCCATGAACAAAAGGATGTCGGAAGGCAGGTGTTGCAGGGCGTTGGTTAAAGCCACTAGGGCATTGCGCTCCTGCCGTTCCTGCCGCCGCGGGCAGGTGAACGTGTCGTTTTGAACGTGGACCGGATGGCCGTTGCGCCAATCGCTCAGCGCCAGGCCCGATACCGTCTGATGGCACAAGTCCTCGCGCCCTGGACAGGTAATAATGACTGCGCCCAAGTTCATTTGGCCTCCAGTGTTGCGATCCGATCCGCCACGTTCCCGAAGGCCATCTGGTCCAGAGCGGTGTGCAACTGGGAGGCCTGGATGCTTACGCGGGTTTGTTGTTCGGAGGCCGGCAGCTCTTCAATCGCGTGGCACAAGTCCAGCGATTGGCTAGCCAGCCGTTCGACCGGTTCGAATTCCGGCGCAACCGCCATTTCCAATCCGCTCAGCAGTATCCACATTTTGGCCGCTACCTGGTCCCAAGTGACAATCTTGCGCGGGGGCTTGCGCCAGTCCGGCAATTGCCAAGCTTTCGATTCAACGCGGCCGGCCAGAACCTCGATCGCTCCCGCCAAATCCACCCGTCGGCGCAACCGCGTGTCGCTGCCGCAAACCCAGCCGTCTTCCAAGGGGAGCCAAATCGGGTCGGGCGCCAGGTCGTTGCCGATTTCGGTCAGGCTCGTGTGGTCGGGCAGCGCCACCGGGCAATGACAGGCAATGGCCTCAGTCACGCCCAGGCCCCAGCCTTCGCCCAGGCTGGTCGTCAGGTAAAGGTCGGCCGCGTTGTAGAGGCCGCACAGGTATTGGTCGGGCATCTCGGCGACGTGGCACCATTCCTTGCCGAAGGTCAGGCCCATCTGGCGCGCGGCCAGCTCCAAATGCACGCCGCCCATCGCCGACATCGGATCCATCCGCATAATCAATTTGGCCGGAACGCGCCGCTGGCGCAGGCCGGCCAGGATTTCCAGTGAGCGTAGCGGGTCTTTCCGCCATTCGTTCTTGTTGACGTTCAGAATCAGAAAGTCACCGGGCTTGACGAAATCAACGCCTTCAATCTGCCCTTGCCGGTTGCGCACTTGCAGCTCTACGCTGCGGAACTTCTCCCGCTGGGCTGGCGGCAGCGGCCCGAACACCTCGTCCACGCCGTGCGGGATGGTTTCAACCGGATAGAGGCTCTTGCACAGCGCCTGACGCGTCTGGGCGCGGCCGTATTCGGTGTAGGTCACGGCCACGTCCACCGCACTCACCATCGGCAGCCAATCCAGTTCCGGCGGCGCGTCCAGTGGATAGTAGAGCAGGGACCGGATTTTTCGTTCCTGGCAGATGCGCCGGAACTCGCTGGCGAATTTGCCGACGTTCAGCGCGTCGGGGTCCATCAGCAGCCAGACGTGCGTGTAGCCGCCGCTCTGCAACAGGCCCAGGAATTGGCCCAGCTTGCGCGGCGAGTTCCAGTCGGCCAGGCCGCCCGGGAACAAGCGCACCGGACTGTGCCAGTATTCCCAGCCCTCGAAGTTGACGGCCCAGCAGTGAATCTCCACGCCGGGCTGACTGGCCCAGCGGCCCAGGAGGTTGCGCGCCACGCGCGCAAAGCCCGTGGTCGCCAGCGGCGAATCGCACAGGGCCAGAAGCTTGATGGGGGTGGCACCGGCCGGCGGCCGGCCAGACAAGAGAGCGGCGGAGATGGACATAATTCATGCGCCGTCCCACTTGAATATGCGGTGACTTTGAGGCCTTGGTAGCGAATAGTCAATATAAATCTTTACGTGTATTTACCGACGCAGATCCGCAAACTTCCGACGTCGCGTGCGCGTGCCGGTCTGGATGAGCCGAAATGTTGCTCCCCCCGACTACGCCATGGATATCCGTCGTGACGATCACGGCCACTTCTTCGAACTCCGTGTCCCTACCGGCCCGCGCCTTTCCTGATTCCGCAAAGTTTCCTTAGCCAAAGAGCCACATTCTGCGATGTCCAATGGTTGGTAAACAAAGTTGCGGCAATTGACGGTATTGCTATAATGTTTCCAGCATGCGCCTGCTCTCCAAGTTGCTGATTTTCGCAACGATGAGCGTGGTGGCTGCACAGTCATTGCCGCTGTCGCCAGCAGCTATGGTTGTGTCTTGTGGGACGGAGATTTATGTGGCCTGTGCCACAGCCAATCGCGTACTGCGTTTCGATACGAGGAGCCAAAATATTTCCGGCTCTATCGACGTCCCGGAAGCACCGCTCGGATTGGCCTTTTCAACCGATAAAAGCCAATTGTTTGTCACTTGCGCCGCGCCAGACAGCTGCGTGTGCATTGTCGACCTTGCAAAGCTCAAAATTGTCAAAACGATCCCTGTTGGCCACACGGGAATGGCTCCCGTAGTCAGCCTGGATGGTAAAACACTCTTCGTGTGCAACCGCTTCAACAATGACGTGAGCGTGATTGACTTGGGTGCGAAGAAGGAGTTGTGCCGCATTCCCGTCCAGCGTGAACCGGTCGCGGCTGCCTTAACCAAAGACGGAAAGCATTTGCTGGTGGCTAATTTCCTTCCCGATGGTCGTGCAGACGTCAACTACGTTGCCGCCGTTGTGAGTGTCATTGATACTGCCGCCCGCAAGGTTTTCAAAGAGTTCCGATTACCGACCGGCAGCAGTTCGTTGAATGACATCCAGGTTTCACCCGATGGCCAATATGCTGTCGTGCCTCACATCGTGGGGCGATTCAACCGCCTGCCAACCCACGCGACCGAAGGCTGGATCAACGCCAACGCACTGACCGTCATTGACCTGGTCGGAATGAAAGTCCGGGGAACCATCCTTCTGGATGATCGCTATCGTGGCGCGGCGAATCCCTGGGGCGCGGCATGGTCGGCCGATAGCGCAACTTTAGCCGTCGCGCACGCCGGCACTGATGAAATCAGCGTCATTGATTTTCAGAAAATGCTGTCCGAGATACCTCCCTTGTCGGCAAATTATGATCCAATCACAGCCGCCGACATTTTCGCCGCATCACGGGCAAAGTATGAACAGCCCGATGATTTGCGCTTTATTGCGGGAAGCCGACTCAGGGTCAAACTACCCAGCAGCGACCTTGGCCCCCGTTCGGTCGTGTTTGTTGGCAAGACGATTTATGCTGCAAACTACTTTTCTGACACGCTCAGCGCGATCGACACAAGCACGGCCGATCCAAAAGCGCAATCTATTCCTCTGGGCCCGAAGCCAGACATGGATGCGGTCCGCAAAGGTGAATTTTATTTTCATGACGCGAAGCTTTGCTACCAGGGATGGCAAAGTTGCGCTAGTTGCCATCCCGGTGACGGCCGCGCGGATGCCTTGAACTGGGATTTGCTCAACGACGGTGTGGGCAACCCAAAGAACACCAAAAGTCTCCTCTTCGCTACGCGGACCCCTCCGGTCATGAGTTTGGGGGTGCGAACTGATGCAAAGGGAGCTATCAGGGCTGGTTTGCAGTGCATTTTGTTTCAAAGCCGGCCAACAGAGGAAACTGCCGGTTCCATTGAAGCCTATCTCCAGTCGCTCAAACCTGTGCCAAGTCCATACTTGGTTCATGGCCAACCATCCGCGGCAGCCAGAGTCGGCAAATCGATATTCGCAAGAGCTGGCTGTGCGAGTTGTCATACGGGCGACCTCTTCACCGATTTGCGTCCGCATGATGTTGGCACGCGTGTGTCGTGCGACAATCCCACAGACAAATTCTACACACCAACCCTGGTTGAGGTCTGGCGCACCGCGCCTTATTTGCATGATGGGTCGGCGCCCACCATCAGAGACGTGGTGGTTACGCGCAATCAGAATGATGAGCACGGAAAGACATCAAAATTATCGCGTAAAGAAATTGATGATCTTTGCGCTTACGTGTTGTCACTATGATGATGTCGAAGAAGCATAAAAGTCCTGCCAGGGACGAAAGGAATTCAATCCTTCATCTCCGCCTCAACCTCGCCGCCACAACTCGCATTTTTGAGGATGCTGTATGCCAGGGGCGTGCCCACTGTGAGCGAGGCCACGCTTCTCGTTCAGCAACTTGACGAACCGTCGCTGGTCATTGCACCAGATATCTGAAGTACTGTTTCGGCATGGCGCTGGTTATGGGCACCAAATTTGTGATCGTCCCACCCGTCCCGGCGGTGACGCTGTTCGTCGTCCACACGACTGGCGGATTCAAACTGGCCGTTGACTCCAAGTAATAATTGTGCCCGCTTGCGGTCACCACTTTCACGGCCAAGTTCGTGTGCGTGCTATCCAGACTGACCGGCAGGATGACCGGTGTCGGTGGCGCCGTCACCGCGTAAGCGCTGGCCGGTGACGAATCGGCGCTCAAGCCGGTAGGACCTTGGGCCTGCACCATGTAATAATAGATCGTATAGTTGACCACGCTGGTGTCGATGTAACTCGTCGAAGCATTACCGTTGTTGGTGGCCATCGCCGTGTACACGCCGCTGGTCGTCGAGCGCAGGACGATATAGTTCGTCGCGGCGCCCGCCGTGGCATCATCCCAGGTCAACTTTATCGCGTTCGCCAGCCCCGTCGCCACCACGTTCGTCGGAGCCGCCGTGAAAGCCGGCGTGAAAACAAGTGCCACGAGCGCCATTTTTTGACCACCGGCGCCGTTGGTGGGAGCGGCGGTGATGGTGCTGGCGCCGGCGTTGAGATTGGCCACGTAACCCATGCATTGCTCGGTGACGTTATCAATGCAGGGGCAATTGACCTGGCCGCTGGAGGAAGAAACGCCCATGGAAATGCCGCCGGTGCCGTAACTGCTGTTGACCACCGCCCAAGCCCAGGCCGGAGTGGCGGGCGACAAGGAGACCGCCACCGAAGTGGTAGCGGCGTTCTGGGCGGCGTAAGTGACCGGCGCCAAGGTCGTATCAACGCCGCTCAAGGTGTAGGCCTGCATGGTCATGGCGGAAGGGGTGCTCCCCGATGTATCATTGGCCGTAATGGTTTGCGTGCCCGCGGGGGGATTCCAGAGATAGCATATATCGCTCGAGGCATATGTGCTCCCGCCGTTATTCGTCCACACGCCCTCGGTGAGGGGCACACCTCCATAAGTCACATTCCCCGCGAAGGGGTCGGTTCTTCTGTCATCATCCCGGCTAAACAACGAGACCACCAGCACGCTGGCGCCCGAGCTGACGGTGAAATTGGCGCTGATGGTGGTGCTGCTGTGGCCAAAGCCATTAACAACCCAATTGACAGGCGCCCCGTCCAGCACGCCAATCCGTGGCAGCCGCACTGGCGTGCCCACCGTCAACGTGTCGGCGCCGGTTCCGAGAACGAACGCAACCTGGTCGCTGGCGTTGGTATAGGTGATCGTATATTGCCCCGCCGCCCAGCCGCCGGTGCCAGTGAAGTTGATGCTGAAATCCCCGGTCGCGTCGTCAATGGTGCCGCTCTCCGTAACCCCATTAATGGTCGCCGTGATGGGGGTATTCGGGGCCAGATAGAACGGAACGCCCCCCACGAGCGAGCCCACACTGCCGGTGAGCGTCACGCTGGTCGTGCCAGGACTAATGGCTGGGCTGCTCAAATTCGTGTAAACAGGCAGGTAGCCGGGAGCGCCCGTGAATGCGATATTGGCAAACCCAACGTCGAGTTCTACATTCGTATTCACGTTAGCGTCATATATCTCGAGCTCGAACGCGGTGGCACTAGACGGGTTGGCGCCCGCGGCGAGAGTGCTCATCGGAAGACTGAGATGCAGATTAATATTAGTGTCGAACTGCTCGTAGAGCACAATATCGCCCTGATACCCTGCATTCGGGCCAGTAGTATCGAGGAATTTGTAATAAGTCCCATAACAGTTGAGAAAGAGCATTATAGCCTGGATCTGGTTATATTCATCCCAAGCGCCCACATTTTGGATATCCAACTGAAGCGCAGTGTAAGTGCTGAAGTTCTGGGCCGGGAAGTTGGTCACGAGGGCACAGAAATGGGCGCCAGAATTGGTGCCAAAGAAGCCGTCCACGACCAAGTAACCGGTCGAGGGCAGGGGTGGCGAAGGCAGAGAATGCGCGGTGGCGCTAAACCACTGCGGATCGCAAGTGCCCCCAGCGTCAACCCAACCGACGGTACAGGACGGGCCGGTGGCGATGGTAATCCAGTTGGTAAAGAGTGCCACGCACGGGATGGCGCTGACCACGGCCGAAAGGCTGCCCGTGCCGTAGTAGTTAACCGGCTGGATTTCATAGTAATACAGTGTGGCTTCGGCCACGCTGGTGTCCCGGTAGGCACTGACCCCGTTGGTCCCGCTCACATCGCTGGCCAGGGTGGTGAAGCCGCTGGGCGTGTTGGCCGCCCGCAGGATGGTGAAGTTGGACGAGCCGGTGTCGGCCCAGTTCAACTGCACGGCATAAACGCCATTTGTCGCCGTAAGACCCGTGACGTTCCCAGGCACGCCTCCCGCCGTGGCGCTGATCACCGCCGAGTTCACGCTGATGCCATTGGGACCCGTGGCTGTTACGGAATAATAGTAGGTCGTCCAGTTGCTCAAAGCCCTATCCGTGTAATTGGTCATTGGCGTGGTGGTGGTGCCGATCGGCGCAAAGCCGGAGCTGGGCAAGGTCGAGCGATAGATGATGTAACTGATCGCCTGCCCGCCGGAGGCATCATCCCAGCTCAACGCCACCTGGTTCACTTGTCCGGTCGCTGTGAGGTTGGTCGGGCTGGCCGTGCCCGGAAGCGGCTGTAAAACCATGGCGGCCAGCGCCATATAGGTATTGCCGCCACTGGCAGAAGCCGTGATCGTGCTGACGCCTGCGGCAAGATTGGTCATGTAACCCATGGCCATCTGGAGCGCAGAATCTTCACCACTAGAGAGCAGGAACGGTTGGAAGTTGTAGCCGTAGGCTCCGCCGCTGCTGGTGGTGTTCGTCAAAAAATTACCGCCGCCACCGTTGTAGTTGACGCTCATCGTGGGCGCCCACGAGCCGGCCATGGTGCTGAATGGAGTCGTCACGGCAAGTCTGTTGGTATCGACGGCGGTGCCGTTGCCGGCCGTGTAAGGAACGGTGCCATTCGCCGTCGTGTCAACACCACCCAAGGTATAGCTGTCCAGCGCCATGCTGGCCGGCCCTGTGGCATTCGTGTCCACGCCGATAATAACCCCCGTACCCGGAGTGGGATCCCACAGGTAGAAAAGGTCGCAATCCGACAGCGGATAGCCATTCACCGTATTCTGGGAGATAGCCCGCGTAAGAAGTTGAGTGGTGCCCAAGGTCATGTTGCTCCACGTCAGGAACGACGGCGAGGCGTGGGGCGGGGCCGACACGTTGAGATCGTACAACTCAGCCACCAGCACGCTGGCCCCCGGAGTAATATTCAACATGTTGGTAATGGTGGAAACACCGTTGGAAACCGAACTGTAATTAAAGACCGACCCGTCATGCAGGTAGATGCCGGTGCCAACCGCCGGCGAGAAGACAGCCACCGCCAGGGCCATCTTGGTGGCAATTCCGCCACTTGCTTCATTCAAGCTAAAAGTGTTGCTGCCGCCTTGCAGGCCGGCGACATAACCCAAAGCTTGCTCCTGATTGTTCTGGACATCCTCGTAGCTTACCGTGCCACTGCTGCAAACATTGGTCAAAGTCAAGCCGCCGTTGGCATCATAACCCAGCATGGCTGCGAAAGAGCCAGACGCGGTGCTGCCCGACGAATTGACCGAAAGGTTTGTGGCCAAGGCGGCAGTGGAATAAGTCGCAGGCGGGAGGGTCGTGTTGACACCGCTCAAGGCGAAGACCATCATGGTCTGGTTTTGCACTAGCGTTGAATTGGTATCCGTCCCTGAGACAGTGCCCGGGCCGGGCATCGGATTGTAAAGATAATAGATGTTGCACCATGAATAGGTGGTGGTAGTGGTCACTTGTCCAACCGCCAGCGTCAGGGCTTGCGTAGTACCGGTGATCGCATTGCTCCAGGTCAGAAATGACGGCGAGGGGGCGATATTTTGCGCATCCCGATCCCACAACTCGACCACCATCACGCTGGCGCCGGAAGAAACCGTGAAGTTCGCGCTGACGGTTGCGTTGGCGCTGCTGCCGCTGCCGGTGCCAATCATATTGGTCGAGGACAGCCCCCCATCAAGCACGGCGATTACCTGCGGCGTAATGACCGTTAAAATCGCATTCGAACTGGTGACCGTCCTTAAACCGTTGCTGACCGTCAAGCTATAGGCACCGGAAATTGACGAAGGCGCATCATTAAATATCAGCCAGCTGTTGGTTGCGCCAGAAATGGGTGACCCATTATAGTTCCATTGGTAGTTCAACGGCCAGGCTCCCGTTGCCGTGGCGACGAGTTCAACCGTGTTTCCACCATACGCAAATGTGTTGACGGGTTGCTGGCTGATAAATGGTGAGCCGTTGCCGACAAGCGCCAGGCTGTCGTCATAGCCGGCGGCAATCGCCACAATATTGGTTATGCCTGCAAAGCTGATACTCTCGCCATAAGAGTTGTCCCCCCAGCCAACGACCGTGCCATTATTCAATAATGCCAGGCTGTGATATTCCCCCGCAGCAATCGCCAGAACACTGGTCAATCCGGCAGGCACGCTGGTTTCTCCATATCCATTGTAGCCCCAAGCCACCACTGTCCCGTTGGCTTCTAATGCCAGGCTGTCATCGTAGCCAGCCGCAATGGCAATGACATTGGTCAACCCGGCCGGCATGGTGCACTCTCCATAGCTGTTGTCTCCCCACCCAACCACCGTGCCATTATTCATCAACGCCAGACTGTGATAAGCGCCGGCGGCAATGGCCACGACATTGTTCAATCCAACGGGCACAGTGGTTTCTCCATAACTATTGTCTCCCCAACCGGCGACCGTCCCGCTATTCATTAGTGCCAGACTATGATATTTCCCCGCGGCAATTGCCGCAACACTGGTCAATCCGACAGGCACACCGGTTTCTCCATATCCGTCGTCGCCCCAAGCCACCACTGTCCCGTTGGCTTCTAAAGCCAGGCTGTCATCGTAGCCGGCCGCAATGGCAATGACATTGGTCAACCCGACTGGTATGGTGGACTCTCCATAGCTGTTATCCCCCCACGCAACCACCACGCCATTAGACTCCAGCGCCAGGTTATGGTACCAGCCTGAGGCAATTTCTACCAAATTGGTCAATCCGGGAGGCTCAATGGATCCGGAATTATTGTAACCCCAGCCCAGTACAGACGGTTCCGGCACAACATGAACCTCGTCGAGCCACCCGCTATCCAGATTATCCCATCCGTAATCATTATCGGCGTAATTTTCTGCATACACCCATTGCAAAACATTCGTGCCTGGCGGCAAATAGACCCCTCCCAACTGCCATTCAATGTTCCCCTCACCACCACTGATGTTCGCGTAGTTATTGCCATTCACATAAAAACTCAGGTAGTTCGACTCAAAGGATGAGACGGCCCACTCGAAATAAACATAACTCAGCGCGGTATTGGTTATAATTGTTTGCAGCCACGATTGCTGGCCCACCAAGGTCACCCCGCTCTGCGCTGCGCTGATGCCGTCGTAACTCGTCTTGGTTTCTCCAAACCAGGATCTATTGCCACCGGTTGTCCAAACAAGATAGGGATCGTCAAGGACCTGGGACAGAGGAAGGCCAAAATTGCCGGTGATCGTTTCGGTCGTATTCATTACCACGCCCACTGTCGCATTTGTATTCGTGATGCTGCCAGACCATCCAACGAAACTATATCCAGGATTGGGCACCGCCATAATCTGGACAGTGCTGCCGAGCTGATAGTACGGTTCCAGTGGCGTCGCGCTGACAGTCCCTCCTGGCGTGCCGGAAAGATTCAAAAATGGCTTGATTAAGTTCGCGTTGGTCGGATTGTCACCGTCAAGGTATGCCTGATAGTTGTCAATGCCGTCGCCTTCAGGGTCCGCAGTGGGGCTAATTCCAATTTCCCCGAAGTACTGGATTTGCCACGCATCCGGCAACCCCAAGCCGTCGGTGTCAAAAGAAACCACGACTACAGCACTCGTCACCATGCCTGCGCTATCGGCTGCCACAAGCTGATAATTGCCTACATTTGCGGTCGTCGCGTTCGTCATCATAAAAGATGCATTCGTAGCTCCGTTGATCCGCGCACCGTTGAGTAACCACTGATAGGTCACGTTGCCAACTCCAATGACCGGCACCGACACAGATAGGAGTCCATTCGTATTCGCGACGACGTATTGAGGGCCTGTTTGTTGGAATTGCGGAAGGGGAACTGCTACAAAGTTAGTCTCCGTCGCTAGGTTGCCTGGCAGGTCATACTGGAACGAAGTCTGCGCAACAACACGCATTGCACAGAAAACAAACAAACAACTGATTGAATTCAGCAAGTTGTTTCGCATTTTGTTTGATTTCGATGAATAGCGGCGACGACGCAAAGTGAAACAGACTTTTTGCTGTAGAGAAGAGCCGATTGAGGTTGCGTAGTGATGCTGGGAGCAACAGCATTTGTTCCGGTCCCCGTTGTCAAATTGCCGGGCAGGTCGTAGGCGTCGATGGATTGATGCGCTTGGGACTCAAAAGTCAGGCACAAGCACATCAAATAAATGCCCAAAAGCCCCCGCTTATTGAACTTCCCCGCCGTACACTTAAGTCTGCCATTCATAAGCCTTAATGGATTGGTGCGCCACACGTGGCCTTAAGACACTCTTCATAACACTGCCACCATGCGGGATCGAGTCGACCATATACGCCGCTACAATCGCTATCGCATGCTTGCACCCAATGAGCACAGGCTGCTGGTACTGGGGGCGCGCCCCCGCTGCCGCCTCCCGCTGTACCGCCCCCGCCGCCGCCTCCCGCTGTACCAGCCCCACTACACTGATCCCCCAGTTTGTCGATACCGTTTATGGGATTGTTATTGACGTAAAGATACAGATTTGGATTCAGAGCCTCGCCCTTCGGATCTCGCGCAAGCCATCTGCCACTTGTACTGTCCAATGCACGAAATAAAGTAAGGTATAATCCCGACTTTTGATGAACAAAATCTCCCGTGAAGCCAAATGTCGTCTGAAGATTTTCTTGAATCAGCGATTTGTGACCATAAGGATCGTAATTATAGCGTGTCGCAAGCAGTCCGTTTGCACCTACAGCCTCACGAACGCTGCCGAGATGGTCTCTGGTGTAGAAATAATTGGTGTTGCCGGTTGTGCCCACCAGTGCTTCACCCTGTGGGAAGAGCCTTCTCAATACATTTGCCCCACTGGCATCACGTATTTCGCAAATATGCGGTCCGCACCAGAGGTAATAATTGCTGGTTTGAACCACGCCGTTTGTCTTTTCCACGATCCCAACGCGGCGTCCTAATCCGTCATAAGAAAACTCGCTGCGGTTGCTCCCATTGTTGACGGCGGTGAGCCGGTTTTCCGCGTCCCATTGATATGAGATATTGCCGGTTGAGTTCGATGCAATGTCAATAAGCTGATTAAGACTGTTATACGCATAGGTACTGCCTTGTCCATTGGTGTAGGCCACCAACCGGTTGCCGGAGCGGTCGTAAGCATAGAAATAGTTCGTGACTACTGACGGCCCACCAGAACTGACCACGTTCGTCAACTGGTCGGCGGCATCGTATGTTGGGAACCAGATTTGCACCGGAATCGTGTCCCATTGGTTTGTCCAGGCAGTGATTTGGCCAATGGCATTATAGGCATAACTGTGAGATGACAATAGTGCAGCGCCGGGTTTGAGGTGTTGAATTTGCTGCAAACGCCGATCCCCAAGAATATTGTAATAGCTATATAAATCTTCCTGCCCGTTCGGATAGATTGTGGATGCCAAACGAGGCGTTGCGTCCACAAAGGAACACTGGAATGACCCGAGAGCATTGGTGACGTTGACGGGCCGGCCAAGAACATCAAATGTGACAACTTGCGATACTCCGTTAATTGTGCGATTCGTCTCACGAGCTAATTGGTCGTATTGATATGTCGTCGTGCTATTCGGTAGTGGTCCGGTAACAGATGCGAGCTGAACCGCACCAATGGATGGCGGAATGGTTACTGGATTATAACTGTAAATCGTTGTTCCAATACCGTCTTGCATAGCCGTCAAGCGCTTGTAATTTGGGTCGTAGGTAAAGCTAACCGTAGGAGTCGGAACAACGGCATTTGGGTAACTAATGCTGCTGACGGTGTCGTCTTGATTATACGAAAAGGCCTTGTATTGGTTTCTTTCGTCAACGACGGACTTTAAGCGACTGGTGGTGTTTTCATAATTATAAATTACAGTTGAACCATCCGCGTACCTTTTAGATGTCAGTCGGCCTTCAATGTCGTGCGCCCAACTGGTTTCCTGCCCCATTGCGTCTATGATGGCATCCAGCAAGCCGCAGCCGCAGTATTCGAAGCGCGTGACACGTCCCAGTGGGTCTTGGACGGCAATCCGCCGCCGGAGTGAATCAAAGGTGGAAATTGTCTGGCGGCCTAGTCTGTCCTGAGATACCAAAAGATCAAGATTACTGTAGGTAAACGCCTCAAACGTACCGTCAGGATGCGTAATGTTGGTAATCCGATCCATGTTATCGTAACTGTAAGTGAGTGTGTATCCATCAACATTCGTGATTGTGCGAATCCGTCCCACATTATCGTAATTGAACGAGATGACGTCATTTGCCGACTGAAGAGGACCCGTTATGGATACCAGGTAGCCGTTGCTGTCATACGCAAAAGTCGTAGTTTCACCTTCGGCATCGGTAATGCTAAGAATTTGACCCCGGACGTTGTAGGTGTTGGTCGTGAGTTGACCTGAAGCATCGTAGATGGCGACAGGGCGATGGGCTGTGTTGTATTGAATATTGCCAAGGAGATCGTTGCTTGCGCCGGTGGTCTGTCGCACTTGGATCAGATCAACCAGATTGGTTGAATAAACATAAGTCATGCTTCTCCCCACAGGGTCAATGGAATTGGTAATGTTTCCCAACGCATTATACGAGAATTGCCTAAGCTGCGTGCTGCCGTCGTCCAAAACACGGCCGATAACAGAAGGGTGATCAGAAGAGCCAACAATTGCCGCGTCAGCGTTGTCCGGCCCCTGGCCCGGATAGTTATACCATGTGCGATTTTCCAGCGCGGGCTTCACACTTTCGAGAACCGGGTAGGCTTCTGTCTCCGATGTGTCGTGCAGCCAGTGATAATTGTATGCCGTAGCAAAACTGTTCGTATTCGCCAAATAAGCAGGATAGGCGTGGCGATCCCAAAAATATGTGTCGCGGCCGTACATAACCCAGTTGCGGGTATACATTCCCTGGGGCACTGTCGAGGCGGGGTCCTGCGCATCCGTGCCTACATCGGTGGCTTCAGAAAATTCCACGCGGTCCTTTTCACCATCGGGATAGGTTGTCTCCAGCCAGGTTCCTCTCCCGGTTGGATCAGTACTGACGCCGGAAACATAAGAAGTTGTACCATATGGAGTGGTCATGGCCAGAATATCATCGCCTGAATCGTAGGTGAACTGAGAGGTCAGTCCGACGCAGTCTGTAATCTGCCAGAGCCGGTTTTCAGAATCGTAAGCAAAAATCGCGGACCGGCCAAAAGGATCCGTCACCTTCGTAATTTCCAGGTTGTCATTGGGGTTATTGTAAGAAAACGTGGTCACCTGCCCAATGGCATCCGTAAGCGCAATGACCCGAAAGTTGCTGTCATACGTGATTTGGACAGCATTTCCCTGCGGGTCAACGATTTGAGTCAGAAAAACATTGCGGGAGGTTCCATTCGTAGCGGTAGGCAAATTAAAAATATATTTGCTGCCATCGGGGAGAAGCATTTGATAGCTGTTTGCTGAGGTTCGGGTCAGAATCACCTGGCTTTGGATCTGGGGAGCGAACGATTGCGACGTTGCATTGAAACCGCTAAACGGCAAGGTGCCGCCACCGTCGGTATAATAATCCACATCAGCAAGGGGAGAGCTTGGATCATCCGTGATATACGCCAGATAATTGAAAGTCCATTGAGGGCCAAAGTTGGAATAATTGAAGTTGGCGGGTTGATCGGATTCAAGCTGGTTGTAGTTGACCACCAATCGCACCGCCGGGCCTACAGGCGGAGTGTACCCAACCGGGTTGTCTTCAATATTAAGGCTCACATCCAGTAAAAAAACGCTGCTGACCGCCATCCCAGGACATGTCGTACCAGCCGGTGTTTTGATGTCCACCGGAGTATTGGCATTCTGTTTACTGGAGGAAGTTTGGCCTTTGCCCCAAATTGTCACTCCCTCGCTTTCGGAAACGGGCCGCCAACCGTTCGGCAGATCGCCTTGCGGAACCAGACAATAACCGGATGCTTCCTCGTCCAGGTCGCGGGCTGTTATCCATGCGTCATTGCGGAAGGTCGGGTCCCGCAATAGATAAAGGCCGTTCTCCTCGCGCAACAAAGCCGCGTAATGGCCTACCTTCCAATGCACAACCGCTGGCATTATAATTGGAGAACCCGCCGTTCGAAATGCCATCTGGTAGTTTAAACCCGCTTTTCTGGAGAGCGCCGCCACCTGGCTCAATGAAAATCCGTTGGTGGTAGATTTGGAATACTGCATCAGCAGTAGGCCGCCCTTTCCCGGGTTCTTAAACGCAATTATGGAATCCAACGCCAGCGGTCCACAACGGAAAGCAATTTCCGGGGTGTTTTGCATTGTCCACAGCCCATCTTCCGCCCCTGCGACCAATTCGCGACCCGGCCCCACAAGCGTGCGAGTTTTGAGTGACGCAAGCAAACTTGCCAAGTCCTGCATGCGACCGATTCGCGCGTACATAAATGCCAGTTCACCAACTGCCCTGTCCGCCAATGCCTTGAGTTTGGGGTCCCGATAATTTTTCAATTCGGACCACGCCTCTTCCAAAGAGTCCAAAGCCTTGGAATACCAGCCTGTATGATAGTATTCGAGGCCCAAATTCAGGCGTAGGGAGGCAGTCCACGCTGAATCCGGATTGGCGGAAATAAAACCTTCCAGCGGCGAAAAATCATCCCTTACGGCACGCTGTGAAAAAGTGCGCAGGGCATCGCCCAATGCGCGACTGTCTTCTGCTGAAGCTGGCGCAGTGGGAATCAACAGCTCGGGAAACATCCGGACATGCTGGATTTCCTCTGTAGTTGGATTTCCGGATAGCACAAGGCCGCACAGTGGTTCGGCATGAACCGGAACCGTGCGGTTGACAGTCGACTGGATTCCCTCTGCCTCTGATTGCGCTTTGCCAAGTTGGACTATGAGTATGAGAAACCCCACAACAGTCGCCAGAACCGGCTTGCGGGTATGGTATCGTTTTGAAAACCAGCGTTCTAACCCAATTAGCTGATTTCTCTTAATCGGTTTGGTTGCTATTCGCCAACGTTTACAATAGCCGCAGAAAATAACAATCTCATTCATTAATAGTGATTATTTTCTAAGTTAATACATGCACTACAAGCCTCAAAACTTAAATAGTCACGAACCCGTGAATGCTGTGCGAATTCATGCCCCTGCCCTAACTTCGCGTATTGTGGCAACCAACTCAAAGTCTGTCAATCATTATATGTGGCTATCCCCTCAGCTCCCGAATCCTTAGCGATCGTTTTGGCAAGGTTACTGCCTGACAGATCAACGTCCATCGAGTCGAAATCACGCTCACCGGTGAAAAATACAGCCAAAGCAACTTCACCCGCAGCATTTTTCAAACTGGGCCTGAAAATCGACGACTTGCAAACTTCGCTAATGATTCGGGCGCCAGCTCCTCAAAACATGTTGAATACCAATTTGTTGTGTGAATCGAGTAGTTCATTTTTCTCGATGCGGATTTTGTAAACAATTCTGCCACTGGCACTTGCTCCTGCTTCTTTAGTCAGCCACGGGAAGAATCTCCACCACCGCGTTGGCCCGACATCATAGTTGTCGCCCGTCGCGCCAACTTCTTCAACATGCCTTCTTTGGATCGTTGGCGCTTCAGCCAGCCACCGGCAGCGTTACCAGCACCGCGTTGGCCAGAGCCGTGGTGACGATGTGCTCGTAAGCCCCAACGCCGCCGACGCCGCTCAAGACTGTCACCTCTGGCGGGTTGGCCTCCTGGGTGTCGTCGGCAATGACGGGAATGATTTGCGTTCCAAGTCCGCCCGGGTCGAAGATAGGCATTACGTAGCTGCCGTAAACCGGATAGTCGTTCCCTTGGTACTCGTAGGGCGGATACTCAGAGGAAGCGTCCACGATATATCCGGCGAGGGATATTCCAGATATGCCGGTCAAGCTGAACACCGCCACCATATTTGCGGGAGCGAAGGTCGGGTCCTGGTAGGCGTAGTTTACAGGCACAAGGCAGACCGCCGTGGAACTGCTGTTTTCTGAAATCAGGACCAAGGAGGTGGTCGTCGCCCCAGTGGTCTGCTTGTTGATGTAGTCCAGCGCCCCCCAGTCCAACGTGAGCATCCAGTCTATCTGATAGTAGGTCGCCGGGTAAGCATAACCGACGGAATCCTGCAAAACCGGCGGACTGCCGGGTTCAACAATATGCCGGTAGTCGCACGCGATTCCCGGCCCCGTGTAGGTGCTCCAAGCGCCGGGCGCTCCGCGGATCATCAACGGGACGGGATATTTCACAGCGGGAGTCAGCACGTTGGATGATGGATTGGTGAACCAGTTGCCGTCACTTTGGTTGACGAATCCGCAGTCGTTTATCTGGAAAGAGTTGGTGGTAGGCCCCGCCGGCTGGCTTCCGTTCGTCGGCGGAGGGAAATCATCGTTCGGAAAATTCGGGCCGGCCCCGACGAATCCATAAAGCGGTTGCGCCGGGGTAGGCTGCGACACGGTTTCTATTACTTCAATAGTTGCGTTGGCGGTGACAAACGCCATCGGCATGAACACCTCCGGCCCCAAAATGAATGAGATGGAATAGCGATTGTAGAGGTTCCGTACATCGTCAATCGCCACCCACCGGTAGTAGGAAAGGATCGTTTGGAAAGCCGGCGACATGCCTCTGACGTAGTTGCTACTCTCCGTGGCCGTCGAGTAAACACCGGCCGTGTATTGCCCGGTCTCAACCTCAATGGGCGTCCCAAACCCATCCGGCAGGTTGCTCGCGTTCAGCACCGTCAATCCCAGCGCCGTCATCTGCGCCGCGATCGTGTCCGTTCCACTTGTCGGCGCCAGCCACGAATAATAACAGGTCTTTGGCCAGAACTTGCCAGTGATTCCACTCGGCATTGGCAGAGTGGCATTGGCAGGGCTGTAACTGGGAAACCCGGGAACGTAACACTGCAACTTCGCCGGCCCAACAATCAATCCATTCGCCTGCGACGCCGCCACGTTGAAGTGCTCGATCTCGCAGGGCGTTTGCGGTGTGGCGGCGTTCACGATGGCCTGCAGGGCCGCGCTCAAGGGCGAGTCGTTTCCACTTCCGACCGCCGCCAGGTAAGCCCCGTAATTCCAATTTCCCGCCAGCCCGTTTTGCAGCCATTGGGCCAACGCAATCCCGGTCGGGTCGGCCCCGTTCAAAGGCGAATAGGTCCCCGGATAAATCGCCGAATCTTCCGCCCCCAACTTGCAAAACGGCGCCTTGATAAATACCGGGGCGCCTTCCGGCTCCGCCAAGTCTGGCTGAATGGGTTTGCTCTCGAAATAGCGAGCGATGTTCGGCGGTTCCAGCGTCGTATAAGCGCCTGTATGCAGCGCTTGCGCGATGCCGCTGACCCCATAACTTTCCCACGGCTCATCCGCCCCGTTGTGGTTCACTGTCCGGCGCAGACTGTACCGCCGCGGCGATCTCGGGAAATGCCATGGCGTCTGGCTGCCCACGCCGGGAAACGAATTGTTGAAAGCGCTGGCCAGCAGGTAGGCGCGCTGCACCACCAGGTTGGTCCCGCTGATCGTCGCCTTAACCAACCCGCCGTATGTCAGATTGGCGTAGGCAAACGTCGAATTGAACCCCGCCACGATTGGGTAACTCTCCTGCCACGCCAGAATCGGCCCGAATGGCGTCATCAGCAGTTGCACGTTTTGCACGGACACGAAGGCACAGTTCATCCCGTCCAGGCAATTGACCAGCGTCTGGACCGTGTCCATGAACGTGTAATTGACCGGGTGCCCCGTGTCCGCGGGGTCCGCCGCGATGGCGGCATTCTCGACCGTCACCGTCTGCTGGCTGCCCAGCGTGTAAGTGCTTCCGCTTTGCGAGAAACTGTAGTAGGTGTAATTGGTCGCCGTTTCAGAACTGGCCAGCCGCGGGTTTCGATCGAACCTCTTTTTAGGGACGGTCACCGTGGTCGAACCGTTGCCATTGATGGTAAGATTGGGACCGCCATTGGTCAGAAAGTGAATCAGGTTCGTCCCCACCTCCAGCAGGTCGAAGGCCATGCCGTTGTTCACAAACGTCATGGTCCCGGTGCTCTCATTAAATGACCAGGTCACCATGGACCCGTAGGGATACCCCGGCGGCACCGGAATGAGTGATGCGATCAGCGAGGCAAAATTCTCAAACCCGGTGAATCGCGCCAGGCCGCTGGGTATGTTGATCGTTCCCTGTGTCGAGGTGGAGGTAAAATCAATGCGCGTGTAAGGCGCGCCCGCCAACGAGCCGTTGTTGTTGCCTGGATTGGTGGAATATAATCCGCCATAGACCAGGCTCACCGCGGTTACCTTCCCGTTCGAGTCCACTGCATCCACGTGGATAATCGCCGGAACGCCGGGCTGCGACCCGAGGTACAAGCAATAGTTGCCCACCGATACGCCACCCGAACCGTACCAGTTGTCGGCCGCCGTGACCGTCGTTATGGAATACAATGTCCCCGTGAAATTGCCGCCCGGACCGCTGAAATTCTGGACCGCCATCAACGCCCCGCGCGTGACCAGCAGATCACCGATCAAGTCGCTCAACGCCGTGGGCGGGAAAAACGCGTTCGCCGGATTGGAGTCGCAATACAAACCGCTCATCTCCCAGAACTGCGTCGGGTCAATCGCCGTTTCTGTCGTCAATCCAACTTGAGTGGTGAGCAATTGCATGAGGAATGTCATAATCCCCATCGGATTGCTCAACGCCGTGTCCTTGGCGAAATACTGGGGCGTGCCGTTGCTGACCGTCTGGTAAAAACTATAAAGGTTGAAGAAGCGCGGGTCGCCCGGGAGCATCTGCTGGAAATAATTATACCCAGCCGTGTAAGTCCCGCCCGGCCCCGTTCGCCGGATGCATCGGCATTGCCCGGACGGAATCGTAATCGTCCCGCCATTGGACCCGTTGCCAAAAGTCACCGTCGCCGCCGACGTGCCAAAGTTGTGGATGCGAAACAGGTTGTATTTGTTGCGCGTGTCCGGGAAGGAAAGGTTACCGATGATGAACAATTCAACCTGCTCCCAGGGTTGAGCCAGGTCCGGCACCCCGACCGGAAATTGATAAACCGGGTCAATCCAAAACGACGGCCCGAACGTGACGGCGTAATTCTGGCCGCTCACCGGATAGGTCACCACACTCAGGCACAGGTCCAGCGTCAGGGTGAAATAGAGATTATTGGGATGCGCCGGCGCCAGCGCCCCCTGCCATTGCTGGGGTGTTGGTGCTGATAACCGCACGACCTGAAAGTCATTGCTGATCGGCGCCACCGCCCCGGTCGTGGTCAGGCTCACCTTCATCCCCGAACCACTCCCGGTCAGCGTGGTTAAAGGGTTCAACGTCAGCGGCGATGGCGCAACGGAATAAGACCCGCCATAAAGCCGGTATCCCGCGACGTAGCCATTGGTCAATGCGGTCACTGTAAGGTATGCCATCGCCCCGCCAATGGGTGTTCCGCCCGACACAGCCATGGTGTCGCCCACCTGATAGCCGCTGCCCCAGGCCTCAATTTGAACTGAGGCAATGCTAACGACCGTCGGGTCCACTTCCAACCCTGCCACCAAGCTCGGAATGGCTGTGTCTGAATAGGGGCAGGGATTGTTCCAGGGATTGTTCGGGTTGTTGGCAAACCGCGCCAGGGCGGACGCCGCCAGGGGATGCAAATTGGAGGGTGGCGCAATGGGATCAAACCCAAAGAAAAAACAGCGTGGGGCCGGGTTGGTTGCATCGCCGGCCAGAAAATTGGAGAGACCGCCCAGATAGCTGGTTTGCAGCGCATCCACCGCCGCAATGATGGCATTCCATTCGGTCGCCGTCAGGCTGCCGCCGGGAGTTTGATAGGCTACAGCCATACATTCCCGCCGCCGCCGCCGCTGTTGCCGCTCCCGCCGGCTCCCAACCGCACCGCAATCGTCGTAACGGAACTGCCGCTCAAAGCCTGCAACGCGATGCCCACTGGCGGCGTCCCGTTCTTGACCAGATAAGCGCCGTTGACCGCAAAATCCGTTCCCCCGTTGGGCGAGGGGCCAATCGGATCGTTCACGTTCACCGGCCCCTGCACCCGCGCCAGCGCCTCCCCGCTGCTCTGCACCGGAAATTGCCAGTTCGCCGGCTCGTTATGCCGGACCGTGACGCCCACGAATTTGCTGTCCGTTCCGTAAACCACCGCCGCCGGCGCGGTGGCCGAACCCTTGCCGCCGTTGTTGGGATTGCTGAACACCGGTGTCCCGATCGGCAGGGTGGCCGGTGCATTGGCCCCGGGGATGAATTGCGTGTAAAGCAGGTTGCCGTCCACTTCCCCTTTAAGCAGTTTCTGGAACAGGGTGAACAAGGTGGGGGGCAGCTTGCGGATGGCGGCGTTCAACCGGCGCTGGTCCTGGGCGTCCTGCCGCAGCTCCATCTGGCCCGGAAAGAGCGAGTTTTGGGTCGTGCGCCGTTCCAGTTCCCGTTCGGGCTCGAAATGGTCCCGCTGCCGTTCGGTCGTGAAGTCCACCACTTCCATCACGCCGCCGGGCCCCACCGATATCTCCAGGCGGTCAATGCAGCTGCTGTCGGGCGGCGCCAGCATCGTCCCGAAGTTTTGCTGCAACTGCGCCGGGTTCCATTTCAATTCGTAACCGCCTGCGGCGTACGCGTACTGATTGAGCAACAGCGAGTCGGCGATCAGCTTGGCCGTCTGGTCGGCAGTCTGGCTGTTGGCGTAGGTGATTTCGGTGTAGTCGTCCGACTGGTCCACCAGCCATTCCTGCATCAGGCCGCCCACATTCTCCACCCGCATGCGGCCCATGTTGGGATTGGCCGCCTCCCAGTAGGTGTAGCGCTCGCATTCAAAGACCAGCGCCGCGCTGACCGGCGGTGTCTCCAGGGTGAATTGGGCGTTCAAGACCACGTTGTTATCCACGCTCGCCAGCAGGTTCTCGCTGGTGAACACCGGATTTTCCGCGATCACAAACCGGATGCCTTCGCCGCTGTCGTCAATCTGGAAATTGACGCTCGCCCACAGGCGGTTGTTGGCGCTAAAGAAGTTCACGTTCATCCGCTGGGGCTGCACCAGGCGAAAGAGGTCTTCGCCCACCTGGTAGCCCTTGGCGATCAGCACGCCGTTGCCGTCCACCGGCTGGGTCGTGTCCGCCGTCATCGTGCCGGCCACCGGGTCGTAATAGACCCGGCACAACAGTTCGTCGGCGATGTCCGCGCTGGCCAGGGGCACCACCAGGCCCGCCTTGTTGGTCACGCCCGCAAATTGGGTCGGGTCGGGCTTGAACGCCTTGAACACGATGTGCTCCAGGTACAGCGCCGCCGGCATGTCCATCCGCCAGCGCCCGGCGTATTTGCGCGTCTCGGCAAATTGCGCGCCGTCGGCCGCCGCTCGCGCATTGCGCATCGCCACGTATTCGGACACGGTAATTTCCTGCGCCCGCACCTTGGCGTCGCCCGCCCCGATCCATTGCTCGGGATCATTGGCGTAGGCGTTGTAGGCAGTGGGAGTCGTCGAGGGCGGGGAAGCCGTCGGATCGCCCAGCGGATTTTTTTCGTTGTTGAAGATGTCTTGGGCCAGCAAATCCACGTCCAGGAATTGTTCCCAAGCCGCCACCCAGTCCTTGACCATCGGCACACCCAACACCTGGTATTTGTTCCGCTCTCCCACCACACAGATGTTGGTCGCATGTCCGCTTAACGACACGCCCACACGCTGGTTGTCCGAGTTGACTGGAAATGGCATGGGCAAAAGGCCGTAACCCTTGCGCGTAAACACCAGGCGCCAGTCCGTGTTGGTGTATTCGGTCTCCAGAGGATCATGGCAGAAGACCAGCCCGGACTTGTCGCAGATCGTGTTGAGCAACGCGTCCAGCCGTATCCCGTTCAAACAATCCAGGTCGTAGATCGGCCAGTTGAGCAGGCCCCCCGGAAACAGGCCGTTGGACGTCAGGTCCCAGACCCAGGCCGCCCCAATGTTCCCGCCAATGGCTCCGGCGCCGCCGGTGGGGCTGCCGTTCCCGTTGAAAATCGCCTGCAAAATCTGCCAGCCCATCAACGGCGCGTTCGTGAACGTCCAGGTATAGGTTCCGTAATTGCCGGGATACATGTGCTTCCACCGCTTCAACCGGACGCCGCCGACCAGGCGGATGTCGGCAAGGTTGAAGGCGCCGAACACGTAGTCCCATTGCAGAAAGTCCCGCAGGTCGGCGAATTCCAGGGTGCGCATCTGGCCGCGCGTGCCGCTCATGGCGGTGTCGCTCTTGCAGATGCCCGAAAAATAATGCGCCCCGATGTTGAGCCGCACCCCGGCGCCCACCCCCACGCCGTTGAGCGGACCGGCAAAGCCGGCGTAAACCACCGTCGCCGTCGCCGGCGAACCGCCCCAGGCAAAGCTGCCGCGCATCTGCTGCAAGCTGAATTGGGCCGGAGCCTGCGTGCCGCCGCCGCGCGGCGGGTTGGATACCATTACGATCATAATTCCACCGCCTGCAGTTGGCGCCCGATGGCCCGCTGGCATTGAATGATGTTCTCCAGCACCGCTTGCGCCTCCTCACGCAGGCCCTCCGATTCCAGCCGGTCATGGACCTTCCAGAAATCCCCCACCTCCAATTGATAACCCAGCAACAGTTCCGACCCGGAAGCCTTCAAGGCCCGGGCCAACTGCTCAATCTCCGGCATCCCGTCCCTCTTATATTGCCGGAAGGCTTCCGCCAATTCGGGCGAACTTCGGAGCTTGTGCAGCGCCGACCGCTCGATGTCGGCCACCAACGATTGATGGATGCCCAACTCGTCGGCAATCCGGTTGCGGCTGGTGAACTCGCCGGGCCGGGCCCGCTCCTCCCGCCCGGAGATTTTGCGGATCGGCGCCACCACGTTGCGCTTGCGTTTTAGGTCCAGCCAGCGCTTGCGCCTGGCCCGGCAGGCGTCGCAAACGTGGCGGTAGATGCCGTTGGTCGGGTTGCCTTGCGGCGTGACGCGCGCCTGATATTCGAACCGGCGCCGGCATTTGGTGCAAATGCTCGTGAGCGTCTTCACACAAAGGGCGGGATCGGAGTCGTTCATGGTTCCACCTCGAACGTTTTATGCGGAGCACGGTTCCCTTCCTGATTCTCAAAGTGTTTCCGGCTGCGCGGCAACGGGTCGCGCGGGTGATTGCCCAGGCATGGTTTTGTTCACCGCCGGAAACGTCGTTAAGGCCGGGTGCTCAATATTCAAGGTTGGACGGCCAGCGCTTGGTGGTCCGGGATTTGCCGCCGAGCCGCGTGGTTGCGGCACGGCCGCGCCAGGGCGCACGGATTCTACACCCCGGCCTTGCGACGAAATTCTTTTGCGCTCCCTGGCTCTTTGGTAAATCCGGTCCCGCATCCGGGGGCGGAGTTTTTCAAATTTGGCCAGCGCGCACTCCATGACCAGGGTCATGTCGGGTTTGCTGGGACGTTGTTTTTCCCTGGCCAGAAAGTCATCGGCGGCTTTGACCAGGCGCATGTTGCGCAGGCGTCCGGAATATTTTGCGGGCCTTCCGGGGAGGCGCTTGGAAGTCATGCCGGGGACAATAAAGAACAATCTTTACATTTGCAATAAAAAAAGAATTGTCTTTACAAAACTATAATGTTCGTTATCTTCTTGGGCATGAGAGCAAAAAAAAACAAGGGTCCGCTGCGAAACTTTCACTTCCTGAAACAAGCGGATGAGGTGTTATTGCAACTGACGGAGCAAACCGGCCGCGACCTGGTGGTCGTGCTGGAGGATTTGCTCCTGCAACGGCGGCAGTTCAGCCCCCACATTGAAAAATTCCTCGCCGACGAGGCAAATAGGTCAGGCCGGTCGCGGACCCAAATCATTGAGGCCGCCCTCATCGCCACCATGCCCCCGACGCCTAATTCAACTCAAAAGGCGGCTCCGGCGGTGCCGGAGGAGGAGTTGGTTTCCGTGGTGGTACCTGTTGATCCCGCTCAATCACATGGTTCAAAACCTCAAGCCAAGCCTCAAACAGTTGCTTCTGAGCAGCCGCATGTGGTAAAGCATCATAGCGGCCCAAAATCTTCTCGGCCAAATCACTCACGTCGTAAAAAAACGCGGCGCGCCAGAGCTTGACACCATGTCAAAGCGTCCCGCCGCGCAAATGGCCCATTAAAATGGAGGAGGCCTCCCGCCCTGTCAAATCTTATGCATATTATTCTTATCTCATCTCATAAAACAAATAGTCAGGCTGAACATTAGGCGCCCTAAATAATTTATAGTGCCCGCTACGTTCCATGTATCTGCCAGAGGCGGTTAAGGGCACTATGTGTTCATGGGTTGACGATTTATCATGGCTTTGGTCTGTGGTCGGCGAGTGGGGAGATTGGAGCGAATGCAGAGAGACGGCGGGAACGAAGCCGAGCGCAATGCTGCCGCCGGGCCGCAGACGGAAGCCTGCCGCTGGCGCACGCGCGCTTTTTCGAACTGTACGCCGACTACCTCAAAACTTGTGCCCAAGGTCAGGTGCAAATTTGGTCGCCGGGTCTTTCCGGTGCTGACCATCACGGCCAGTGGCCCAAAGACGTCCTGGCAAAATAGAGGTTAATGGAGGTGATTAATTAGCGTAATCAATATCGCCTGGGTATGCAAACATTTGAATAGACAAAGTTAGGGGTCGGCGTATTATGGTAATCAATTGGTCGCGCAAAGCTTGAGCCGATGAAACGCCACGAAGATGGAATCGAGATTTATTATTCGTACCGCATGTTGTTCATTTGGCAGCGCGGTCTGTGCAGGAGCCGTCATTTTGATTGCCTTCAGCGCACAGGCTCAGAATCTTTTTGTCGACAGTTACGAACAAGGCAACATTGTTGAAATCACGCCGGCCGGAGTGGAAAGCATTTTTGCCTCTGGGCTTCCGACTGCTGATGGAATGGCTTTTAACGGCGCTGGCGATCTATTTGTGGCGGAACCCGTTGCTGCCAACGGAAATTACGGTAGCATTGTTGAAATTACGCCGGGCGGGGTGCAAAGCACGTTTGCGTCTGGTTTAAACTCGCCTATAGCATTGGCCTTTAGCAGTACAGGCGATCTATTTGTGGACAGCTACTCCAGCGGCAACATCACGAGAATCACGCCGAGCGGAGTGCAAACCACGTTCGTTTCCGGATTATACTACCCTCAGGGGATGGCGTTTAACAGTGCGGGGAACCTGTTTGTGACGTCTTACAGCGCCATTTATGAATTCACGCCGGGCGGAGTGCAAAGCACCTTTGTATCCGGGTTGCAGTACCCTTATGGAATCGCAATAAACAGTGCGGATGATGTAGTCGAGGCGGATGACAATGAAATCACTCTTAATGAATTCACCCCAAGCGGGGCAGAAAGCACTATTGGGTCCGGATTGTTTAATGTTTATAATTGCCTTGCTTTTGATAACGCGGGTAATCTGTTCGCAGGGGAATGGGGCACAGGCAACGGATACAATGGCACCATTGTTGAAATCACGCGGGGCGGAGTGCAAAGTACGTTTGCCACCGGATTGTATTCCCCTACAGCACTGGCCTTTCAGCCGGTGCCTGAACCTCCGGCTTTGGGATTGTTGGCCGTCGGTGCCGCCGCATTCCTCGTCCACCGACGCCACAATTTAGTCGCCTTGCTTCCTATAGGCTTGCCTTGGAAGCGAAGCTATCGTAATGTAGTTGCGCATGGCGAGCTCTAAACAGAAGCACAGGGCTGCAATCCTCAGTCTCCGCTTTTTCTGCGACACAAGACTGCTGCCAATTTTGCTGTTTTTATTGCGGCCCTTAATGGTGCAAGCCCAACAGTTTAATTACGTGACCAACGACAACAACACGATCACCATTACAGGTTACTCCGGTTTCGGCGGTAATGTGACCATACCAAACACGATAAATGGCCTACCGGTCACCAGCATCGGGGACAATGCGTTCATTTTCTGGAGCAGCTTGACCAGCGTTACGATCCCCAACAGCGTCACCAGCATCGGGAGCGGAGCGTTCATCGTATGCACAAGTCTGCGGAGCGTCTCAATTCCAAGCAGCGTGACCAACATCGGGCTCGAGGTGGTCGACTACGACCGCCAACTGACGGCAATAACGGTGGATCCGTCAAATTCGTTTTATAGCAGTCTGGACGGGGTGTTGTTCAACCAGAACCAGACAGCGCTCATTCGATGTCCAGAGGGCGATGGTGGAACCTACACAGTCCCCGACAGCGTCACCAGCATTGAGGACGGAGCGCTCTTTGAATGCGTAAACCTGACAAGCGTCACGATCCCCGATGGCGTTAACAGCATTGGGGACTCGGCGTTCTATTGGTGCCACAACCTGACCAATGTCACGATCCCCGACAGCGTTACCAGCATTGGGGACTCTGCGTTCTCTGAATGCTACAGTCTGACCGGCGTCATGATTGGCAACAGCGTTACCAACATTGAGGACTCGGCGTTCTCTGACTGCACCAGCCTGAGCAGCGTCAAGATCCCCGACAGCGTCACCAGCATCGGGGACTCTGCGTTCTTTGATTGCTACAGCCTGACCAGACTCAACATTGGCAACAACGTCACCAGCGTTGGGAACAATGCGTTTGATTCCTGCGGAAGCCTAACCAATGTCACCATGGGCAAAAGCGTCACCAGCATAGGAGACTCGGCGTTCTCTGACTGCTATAGCCTGACCCGCGTCATGATTGGCAACAGCGTCACTAACATCGGGGACTCGGCGTTCTATTCCTGCATCAGCCTGAGCCACTTCATGATCCCCAACAGCGTCACCAGCATCGGGGACTCTGCGTTCTATTCCTGCACCAGCCTGAGCGACCTCACGATCCCCAACAGCGTCACCAGCATCGGGGACTCTGCGTTCTATTTCTGCACCAGCCTGAGTCACTTCACAATTCCCAACAGCGTTATCAGCATCGGGTCCGGGGCGTTCGCTTACTGCTCCCATCTGGCGACAATCACGGTGGTTAGGAACAATCGCGTCTATAGCAGTGTGGCCGGGGTCTTGTTCAACAAGAGCCACACCACGCTCATTCAATTTCCAGCGGGCAAAGCCAGAAGCTATACGATCCCCGAAACTGTCACCTGCATCGGGAACGCGGCGTTTTCTGGCTGCCCCAGCCTGACCACTGTTACGATCCCAAACAGCGTTACCACCATCGGAAACAATGCGTTCTATGGCTGCAACACCCTCATGAGCATTTCGATCCCAAGTAGCGTAACCAACGTGGGGACCTGGGCATTTGCTTACTGCTACAGCTTGTCCACCGCCAGGATTCCCAACGGTGTCACTAGCATCGAGGACCTTACGTTCTTTTTCTGTAGCAGCCTGACTAATGTCACGATTCCCAATAGTGTCACCACTATCGGGGACAATGCCTTCACCTGCTGTAGCAGCCTGACCAGTATCACAATTCCCAACAGCGTCACCGCCATCGGCGCGGATACGTTCGGAGCCTGTTCAGCCCTGACAGCCGTGTATTTCCAAGGCAACGCTCCAAGCTTTGGCCCGGAAGCTTTCGGCGGAGACAACAATGCCATCGCCTATTACTTGCCTGGCACCACGGGCTGGGATTCAGCATTCTTGGATATTACGACAGCTTTACGGTTTCTTTCGAACCCGCTGATATTAAACAACACTTCCAGCCTTGGCGTGCAAACCAACAGATTTGGCTTCATCATCTCTTGGGCAACTAACATTTCTGTCGTGGTCGAAGCCTGCACGAATCTTTCCAATCCCGTGTGGCAGCCGGTTCAAACGAACACGCTCATCGATGGCTCGTCCTATTTCAGCGATCCCCAATGGACGAACTATCCCGGTCGTTTCTACCGCCTCAGTTCGCCGTGATATAGTCACCATTATTGGGCGAGGAGCATTTCCGATTGTTCCTTGTCCCGTTGCTTTTTGTTCATCTCCTGAATCTGCTTTTTCACGATGCGAATGGCCTTGTCAAGCCACACCGGATCGCAGCTCATCCGCTCGATTTCAGCCGTCGCAAACCACTTGCGCGCATTCTGCGCGGGCTTGCCCAGCGGCTTGAGATGTCCGGCCCCTGCCAGAAACGGCAGGTAATAATTCGGCCAGCCGAAAATAGCCGCTGCCTCCTCCATCCCCACGCAAGCCGGACGGTTGCCATGAGTAGTGGAAGAAGAGAATCGCGTGTATACAACAATACTGTTGACTCGTTAAGGCGAATGCGGCACGCTTGGCTCTGAGTTCGGAGCAAAGCATGAAGACCAAACTCTGGTTGTTCGCTATGGCGTTTACGTGTGGCTTGGTCGGCACCCTCAAGGCGCAAAACTTATACGCAAGCGGTTTCTGGGGCTACACCGTCGGCGCATACACGACTGGCGGTGCCACCGTGAATGCCTCGCTGATTTCTGGGTTAGCTAACCCTTGGGGCATTGCGATTTCGGGGAACGACCTGTTTGTCGTGAATAATGGAAACGACACCGTCGGCGAATACACAATTGCCGGGGTCACGATCAATGCCTCGCTTATCACAGGCTTGTCTAACCCCAGGAGCATCGCGATTTCGGGGAACAACCTGTTTGTTGCGAACGAGGGCAACGGCACCGTCGGCGAATACACGATTGCCGGCGGCACGATTAACGCCTCGCTGATCTCAGGGCTAAATGATGTCTACGGGGTTGCGATTTCAGGGAGCGACGTGTTCGTTGTTAATGCGTTCAACGGCACCGCCGGCCATTACACCACCGGCGGGGCCACCATCAATGCCTCGCTGGTCTCCGGGTTGAATTACCCAACTGGCATTGCGATTTCGGGGAACAACCTTTTTGTTGCAAACTATTTAGGTGGCACCGTCGGCGAATACACGACCGGCGGGGCGACGGTCAATGCCTCACTGATTTCCGGGTTAGCTAGTCCTAGTGCCATTGCGATTTCAGGGAACGACCTGTTTGTTGCGAACTTTTCGAACATAGGGAATTTTGCAGGTGATGTCGGCGAGTATGGGCTGGACGGGTCAACAGTCAATGCTTCGCTAATTTCCGGGATTGATGCCCCTGCTGGCATCGCCATCGGTCCAGTGCCTGAGCCGTCCACCATCGTTCTGACGGGCTTGGGGGCGGGAGCATTGTGGTTGTGGCGCCGTCGGAAATAGTTCGAGCGTTCACTGCCGTGAGTCGGACAAAAAACCTTCAACGAAACCTTCAACGATTAGTTCAATAACCGAGCAGTAAGAGTGTAGGTAGCAGGTGCGTGCGGAGCAAGCGGTGGATAGTGAAAAAATCCGCTTGAAGCCTTGCAAAATCAGCATTAAAATACCCTTGAAAATCAGGGTATTGAGGCTGGTTGTCGGTGAAGACATCGTTCGATTCCGACCCTCGCCAGATTGATTTTCTCCCCTTTCTGACCTCCAGCAAAAGCTCCAGCAAACACTTGCTGAACGGCTGGTGAAACAACAGTGGATGGCTGTTGAACGAATACTGGCAAATTGTTCTTGAATGGCAAAAAGTCTTTGGTAATACTTGATCAAGTGATTGCCTGATGCAACTGAGGCACTTACGTTAGAAACAGGAGCGAGGTCGGGCAGGTCAAATCCGACAGCTGGCTCCATTTGCAACCTGAGGGCAGGTTCGATCCATGATGGCCGCGGGGCCGGTTTATTCCGGTTCGGGAGGCTGAAACTTCCACGGATTGAAAGTTTTCGCGTGGCGGAAATCATTCACGTTGCGAGTGGCCACGACCAGATCGCGTCGGACGGCCATGGCGTCAATCAAACTATCCCAAAGAGCCTGCGGCTTGCGTTTGACTTCAGGCGAGTGCCGCAACCTGCCCCACGTCCGGGACGTTTCCGCGTCCCAATCCACTACCAGATCGCCGTAAAGGGAGAGAAAACTATCGAGCCGGGAATTGATCCTGATCTTTCTGGCCGGGCTCGGGTCCGCCTCGGCTCCTTCCTGGATCTCCGCAATGACCGGCGCCGGCACGAGCCAGTTGCCGCTTTCAATCCAAGCCACGACGTTGGCATCCGGCTGTGGTTTCCACCACTCGGAAAGGACATTGCTGTCCAAAAGGTAGCTGGTCATTTCCGAGGCAGGAAATTCACCGGCCCAATATCACGGAGAGCTTGCGCCGCCGCTTGGTAATCAACCCTTCGGATGCGCTGCAGTTTGTAGCGCGGCTCGCCGTGCTCAGTCAGGATCACTTCCTGGCCGTCGTCGGCTGCCCGGACCACGCGGCTGGTGTTTCGCCGCAACTCTGTGAGTGTTGCTTCCACGAGCACAAAATACACACTTTTCACACCATTGCAACAGTCAACCGGACAAAGAAGGCGAATGCGAGCGGACGGATTTTCCGGGCCGGATTGGGCGGGCAGCGACCCAAACCGAAGCAGAGCAAAAATTTTACTTTAATAAATCAACCATCGTCAACTATCAATTGAACATGCGTGCGATGTTGCTCTAGGCTCCGCGGCAGCTATTGCGGGCTGCCGATTTGGCCGTACCCAAGCCTGCGGTCATGCAGGTCCTGGTGAAAGTGGCGGCGTGTGCCGTCTGCCGGACCGACTTGCATGTGGTGAACGGTGAGTTGCCAAATCCCAAACTCCCGCTCGTGCCCGGACACGAAATCGTCGGGGTGGTGCTCGAGAAGGGGGAACGCGCCCGCCGCTTCAAAGGTGGCGACCGCGTGGGCATCCCCTGGCTCGCTTGGACTTGCGGCGAATGCAGTTTTTGCCGCGAGGGTCGGGAGAACCTTTGTGACCGCGCCCGTTTCACCGGCTACACCGTGGATGGCGGTTATGCGGAGTTTGCCGTCGCGGACGAACGGTTTTGTTTCCCCATCCCGCCCGGGTATTCAGACGGGGAGGCCGCACCCCTGCTGTGCGCCGGACTCATCGGTTACCGTGCGCTGGCCAAGACCGGCAGCGCCAAGCGCCTCGGCCTTTATGGTTTTGGCGCGGCGGCCCATATCATCGCCCAGGTCGCAAAATTCCAGGGCCGCGAAGTTTTCGCTTTCATGCGGCGCGGCGATGGGGAAGCCCAGCAGTTTGCCAAGTCACTGGGGGCGGTTTGGTCCGGCGATTCCGAAACCGCCCCGCCGGTCCATTGGATGTCGCCATCATCTTCGCGCCCGTCGGCGGCCTCGGCCCGCTGGCCTTGAAATCCTGTCCTGGTTCAGCGTGAATTGGAAAAGTGGCACGGACAAGTTATGTAATCAGAGCCATTTGTTGTTGTCGTTTTAGTCTGCGTTTTTCTCGTGCTGCTTCAAGCTTTTTGTCGCGGGACTGGAAGATTTCCAAGTGTCTGTTTTCCAGCCGGTCCTTGGGCGTCACATAGCCGATGGCGCTGTGAAGCCTGATGGTGTTGTAATGCTTAATGAATTCGGCGGTGACGGTTTTGCCCTGGTCCAGATCCAGCGGAGTCTTTTGCCGGATGCAATCGCGCTTGAGCGTGCCGTGCCAGCGCTCGATCTTTCCATTGCTCTCCGGGTAATGCGGCGAAGTGCGGACATGGGTCAATTGGGCCAGACGAATGAACTCCTTGAAGTCCTTGGCGATGAATTGCGGGCCGTTGTCGCTGATGATTCGCGGACGCACGCCGGGAAACTTTTCCAGCGCGGCTTGCAGGATGATTTCCACGTCAGCCTCCGTCATGGAGATGCGGATGTCCCAGTGGACGATGTAGCGGCTGGCACCATCAATGATGCTGCACAGGTAATAGAACGTTCCGCAGATGTTCAGATAGCTGATGTCCACATGCCAGTGCTCATGCGGTTGTAAGGGCTGCACAAACCCAGTGCCCTTGCGGGAAGGCTTGAACGGCCTGGCCAGCAGGCCGGCCTTGCGCAAGGCCCGATAAACACTGGCGGGACTGACCGCCACGATGTCCCGGTCCAGCATCATGAAGCACAGTCGCCGGTAGCCTTCCAGCGGGTATTGATCATGGAACTGGATAATCGCCTCCACTTCCCAGCGCTCCAGCCAGAAGTCCCTGGGCACCGGCGCGTTGTGTTCGTTGGCTCGGCCGTAGCGGTCCTTCCAGTTGTAGAATTTGGAAAGGCCCAAGCCGGCGGTGCGCACCAGGCGGCAGAGGGGCAATTCGGTCTTCTGGGACCACTTCTTCATAAAATCCACGATCTCATCGCGTGTGTCGTGCTCGATCCACTGCCGTCTCAAGTCTCCCCAAGACTTTTTTTTAACAGGATGTGTTCGGTCAGCAATTCAGCCAGCACTTCATCTTTGCGCTGGAGTTTGGCCTCCAGGTGGCTAATTTGCTTTTGCTCTACAGAAACACGGGAGCGGGACGGCGGGCGTTCAAAGGCTGCCGTTCCGTTCTCGAAAAAGGTTTTCTGCCAGTTGTAGAACAGCGAGGGCTGGATTTGGTGTTTCTGGCACACCTCCGAGATGGCCGTCCCATCCAGAAAGTGTTCCCGTAAGATTTTGACCTTCTCCTGGCTGGAGAAATGTCGTCGTTGTTGTTCTGCCATATCGGACCTTTCGTTGCGGCCCGATTATATAGCTCAGCCCGCCCTCTTTCCAATTCCAGGAGAAGCAGCACAATCCCTCGCCAAGGGCGGCGCCGTTGTCTGTGCCGACATTCACATGAGCGACATTCCGTCGTTTTCGTATGACCTGCTTTGGCCGGAGCGAAGCGTTCATTCCGTGGCGAATCTCACCCGGCGTGACGGCGACGAGTTCTTTGCCCTGGCGCCCCGCGTGCCGGTCCGGACGGTGGTGCAAACGTATCCGCTCAGCGAAGCCAACGAGGTTCTTGCGCGGCTGCGCGCCGGCAAACTCCAAGGCGCCGCAGTTTTGGCGCCTTAACCGGAACTATGCAATTGAAATGGTCCGGATGTGTGGCTGCGTGGGTAGAGCAGGCATCGCACCCGTTTTCCGACTCTTTTGTCCCACTCACCAAACAGTGCTATTGGCGTAGAATCAAAAAACGGCGCCTCAAGGCGGAAATTTAAAAGTTAGAGACAGGCGCGACGCCTGTCCTACACGGCCCTGCGCGGCTTGGAACTCGTCGCCACCCGGGTCGAGACCAGCAAAACGCCACAGAGCAGAACTCCCACCACCATGGCGGCCAGAGTAAGGTAAAATGGTTTATGGGACAGGGCGAAGTGGAATACCACCGCGTGCGCGCCGGCCGGCACATAAACCCCGCGCATGATGAAATTGCAACGCAAAAGCGTCGCCGGCTGCCCATCCACCGTGACCTGCCAATGCTCGTCGTATTTGTCGTTCAGCAGCAGCACCGCCGGGGACGACGATAGCGTGGCCAACTCAATGGTTTTGGGTGAATAACTCTTGAATTCCACCGAACCGGGATTCCGGTTGGTGGTGGTATTGGGCTTTGCATCCGGCAAGGGAGCCGAGAGGAGGACAGTCTGCTGCGGGTCGAAGGACGCAGATGCCAGTTTCTTCAAAGTAAGAAAATCATTGGTTCCGGCGTTGTTGAAGACGGTCCAATCCAGCCCGTGTAGATTATTCGTGGTAAAATGCTGGAGGTCGGCCACGCTGTTGGTTTGCCAGTCGGCGTATAGCCTGGCGCGGGGCAAAGCACCGGTGAATTCGAAGAGGGCATACTGGCCATTGGGGTCGGGCGCCGTGGTCAAATCTTCCAGCTTCGTCATTTCGTCAATCCCCGGTCTGAGCACGACGCTGAATCGTTGAACGATGCGGAAACGATGTTGTTCCGGGTCCAATTGCTGGTTCAACACATTCAGAAAACCCGCCGGACCGAGCAAAAAACGGGTGTTGGTCAACTCCCAATGCCGCGCGGTGAGATAAGCGGTGGCTTCGGAAAACGGTATCATCGCGAGTTGATACGCCTCCACGTCCGCCGGGGTGCGCGGACGTTGGATGATATCCAACGACTGGATAGCGAAATACGGAAATTGATGCTGCAACCATTCGGTGTAATACACGCCGCCCCCGCCGTTAAACACTTGATACTGCGCAGGCATCGTGAAGGGAAGCTGCGCCACGCGGTGTTCGTAAGGCTTGTCGCGCAGGAAATTAAGGATGGCATTGGAGGAGTTATGCAGGTTGGCGGGATCAATGTCATACTTCTGCACATAATTCCAGTGAATGACATAGGGAAGGTCCGCCCGGCCCAAATCCGCCACCAGAAAAGCTCCCAGCAGCCAGCCGCCCAGCC
>JBEKMW010000005.1:0-80898 GCA_049523455.1 Verrucomicrobiota bacterium
TGACGGGTGATGCGTGAAACGTGAAGCGTCAGGCGCTGGCTGTTTCCTCTCCGCTCCCATCGGATGGGAGGGGAGAGGGTTAGGGTGAGGTGAGGGCTTTTCTTCCCTCCCTCCTCTGATCTGCTGTGCGTAGCGCAAGTACGCCAGCAGGGCGCTCAAATAAAGCACCAGCGAAAGCACATTCTTGCGTTCGGTGATCCACGCGACGGACTGGACCATGACCGGGTGGAGGGCGAAGAGGGCCACCGCCAGCCACGCGCCGGGCACTTGGAGCCGCCGCAACAGCCGCCACAACAGCAGCACGGACACCAGATGCAGCAGGACGTTTTCCACGTGATAGGGCAACGTCCAGAATTTCCAGAACTGGTAATCCACCCAGAACGACGTCGCCGTGAGCGGGTAATACTGGGGCAGGATGGTGGGGTGCACCCAGATGGCCATCAAACCGGCGGCGTTCTGGAACCAGTGGACCAGATTCACGGTCCATTGATCGTCGTCCCAGACAAAACCGCCATGCAAAGCCGGCAGGTAGGCCAGAAAGGTGACGGCTGCCAGCGCGATATACGCCAGCCACTTCGTCCTGCCCGTCGAAACTGTTTTATTCACGCGGTGTGAGCCAATGATAGCCGTCAGCTCTGATGCACCGCAACCTGCAAGGATTTGCCCCAATTGAAAATTGACACCCGGAAAATTCCCGGTAGTTTTGCCGACGATATGGCGTGCTCGTCTATCGGTTAGGACACGGCCCTCTCAAGGCTGAAAGACGGGTTCGATTCCCGTGCGCGCTACCAACTTCAGGGATGGGACCTTAACGCTGTTTTTGAGCGAGGTTGAGTACCCCCACACCTGCCGCCTCGGCAAGTGCAATTTGTTCCGCATCGAACGATAGCAATGCGTCAGCCCCCACTTCAATGGCAATTGCCACATGGAAAAGGTCCATCGAACGGACCACCAACTTGAGGGAATGTTCGGCCCGAAGCTCGCCCGCCGTACGCACTGCTTCTGTCCAGTCGAATTCGACATGGGGCCAATAACCAATCCTGACCTCCTGTTCCAGGAGGCGGATTACCCGCCGCGACTCGCCCTTGGCGAGCAAACCCGCGCGTTCGGCCTGGCAAAACCCATTGAACACTTCCACCCGCTGCCAGGGTGTCCACAGCACTTCAGCCCCCGGGTCGCGATCAAAAAGGTTTAAGGCAGCCTGGTGCTGGGTATCACGCCGGCACTTATACCCGAGCCACCACGACGTGTCCGCATACAATTTCATTTCTTGAGCGATGCCAGAAACGCCGCCCCGTCAAACCTCAAACCCTTGGGGTCCCCGACCGCGCGCGCTTCCGCCAATTGCCGCGTCATTCTCGGCGTTGCGCCCTTGCTGACCACAAACTTGGGCTTGCCCTTTGCGGTGATGACCAATTGCCTCCCCTCCGCCAGTCCATCCACCAGCGCCGCATTGTGATAAAACTCACGGACACTCACAGTTTTCATGCTGTTAGACACTATCGTCTAACAACGCGGAAAGCAAGCGCAAATTCTAGAGCTCTTGGCTGGATGTTCTGCCTGATTTTCCAGTTGCCTGGGATTCTTTGCGGTTTACAATGTTCGTGTTGTTCTGCCAACAATCGTGTATATCCAAATCATTTTTACGCCGATGGCCGCCGCGGAACTGGCGCGGATGCCCAAGGAACTGCAATTGCAAATCCTGGGCGGGTTCCGCGGCCTGCCGCAACAGGTCCTGGGCACCGATCTGGAGGCCTTTGGCAAGCTCGAGCAGGAGGGGCGCAGCCTCTACCGCTTCCGCGTCGGCGATTACCGCGTTTATTTCGAGCGCCATGATTTGGGCGTGCTCGTCCACCGCATTCTCAGCCGGCACACCCTCAAGGATTTCCTCTTCCGCTCCGGATTGAAAACCGGCGAGGACGAGGCGCTCCAGGAAAATCCCAAATTCTGGCAATTGATCGAAACCGCCACCGTGCAGGATGAAAAACGCACCTGACCGCGCCAAGCTTGGAACGTGTCTGAAACTGTAGCAACGGGCCTCCCGGCCCGGTGGGAAATTTGTGCGCGAACCAAGTGACGTCACAATTCTCCAACCTCCTCCAACGTTCTCCCGCTATCCACCGTTTTTCCGGGCGGCAGGGATGCCGCCCTCTACGGCAGCCAAGATGGCTGCCGCCACATTTTTCAGACACGCGCTTACTTTTTTCCCCTCGGTCCTTGCTCCTGATTCGGGTCTAAATTCGAAGGAATGCCCGCATCAGCATCAGCTTCAGTAGGCGGATAAACGGCAGCAGCGGGGTCGCCGCTTTGCACGGCTTTGTAGTGATTGACGAGCACTTGGGCCGTTATTTCGTCATCCGACATGTTATTGTTTACCGACGGGTTATTGTTTAAATCCGAATTATTGTTTAAACCCGGCTCGGCGCCGGCGCTCTGAGGTGAAGGTGCCGGCTGTCCACCGGAACGACGGCCGCCGAAAGAGGTAACGCCCCCTCCGTTTGGCGATGAGTGCGGCAGCGGTATGTTGGCCGGAAATGCTCTTTGTGCGCCAAGCGGCGCGCTGCTTCCGCCTCCGCTGGCCGACGGGCTGGCCATGGCAATTTCCTGGGTGACGCCGTGGTTGTTGAAGGTCACCACGCCGGACTTCGCGTCAATCTTCATCACCTCAATCTCGTCCTGCGCCTGGCCTTCGCTGAGGATGTAATCCACGTCTTTGGCCGGCGTGCCCGGCTTGCCCGGAACGGCCACCTTGAACAGTGCCTGCGTATCGCCGAAGATGGTCATGATGCCATTGAGCGTGATTTTCTCCGGCGGATCCGGCGGCTTGGCGTCGGCCGGATTGGTGGTGGTGGGCGGTTTAATGTCAAAAACATTGCGGACGGCAATGGGGGCGTATGGGTTATCTGCATCGTCCGCGGCCGCGCACACGCCGGCCACTACGGCCAACCCGCCCGCAAGGCAGAGGATGACTTTTGCCAAACTGAACATGTTCTTAATATACTAAATGCAACACCGCCAGCAAACGGAAGTTGCGGAGGAGTGGCGGGCCAAAATCGAGGCCATCCATCCGGCCCCGCGCGCAAACAGGGGCTGGCCGCAAGTTCGGCGGCATCCCGCTCTCCAGCGCCTCGGGCCGATGGTGCTCCATCACCGAATTCCCCGAATTCCACTATTTTTCCGCTCTTTTGCATTTGACCGGAATCCCGCCGGACGCTAGGCTCTATCTTCTTTTGTCACTATGATTGGAACGATTCGCAAACATTCGAAGGGCCTTTGGGTGGTTATCATCGTCGCCGTGGTCGCGTCGTTTTTGGTTTGGGGCGCCGGGCCTTCACGGCTGCTCAACGGCGGGCGGGGTGGCGGTGGATCTTTGGGGACGCTTTACGGCCGCGAGGTCACCATGCAGGATTACGCTCTGGCCCAAAGGGAGTTTTATATTTATTACTGGCTGCATTACGGGGAGTGGCCGGACCGGAACCCGAATCTTAGCCGGGAAGCCCAGGAACAGCAGATTTTCGAACGAATTTTGCTGGAGCGGAAGGCTGACGACCTGGGCATTCATATCAGCGAGGACCAGGCGGTGAAGGGGGCCGACAATATGCTCCATTCCCTGGGTCGCAACGGGCAGCCGGTGGACATTGTTGCCCTGGTAAAACAATTCCCGGAAGGCATGGGCGCCGGCGATTTTGAGCGGTATGTCCGCACCGACCTCGCCATTCAACAACTGATCCAAGCCGTAGCCATATCGGGCGACTTGATTACGCCGCGCGAGGCCATGGCCGCCTATGAGCGTGACCACCAGCAGTTCTCCGCGCAGGCCGTTTTCTTTTCGGCCTCGAATTATTTGTCCGCCATCACGGCCCCACCCGCCAACGTCGCGCAGTTTTATACCAACTACCTGGCCACCTACCGTCTGCCCGACCGCGTCCAGGTGAGCTACGTCGCGTTTGAGCTGAGTAATTATCTGGCGCAGTCCCGGGCGGAATGGGCCAAAACCAATCTGGACGAGGTGGTTGACATTAACTATCAGCAACTCGGCCCCGACCGTTTTCCCGACGCCAAGACGCCGGAAGCGGCGAAGGCCAAAATCCGCGATCTGTTAATTCAGAAGCGTGCAGGCGCGGACGCCACCGAACAGGCCAATGACTTCTTCAAGGCCATTTCCGCGTATGAAACCAACAGTTCGGACTTGCTGGCGCTCGTCGCCCGGCAAAAAGGAATGACCGTTCATACCACGGAGCCCTTCGGCAGTGCCGACGGGCCGCAGGAATTCGAGGCGCCCGCGGCGTTCGTCCAGACCGCCTTTGCGCTCACCCCGGATGAGCCCTACAGCGCCCCGGTGGCGGGACCGAACGCCCTTTATGTCATGGTGCTGGATAAAAAACTGCCCAGCGAAATTCCTTCGTTCGAAAGCATCCGGGCCCGGGTGACGCAAGACTACCGGATGCGGGAGGCGACAATGCTGGCGCAACGCGCTGGCACCAATTTCGTTAATGCGCTCGCCGCCGGCGCTGCTGTCGGCCATTCGTTTGCGGCCATTTGCGCTTCCGCCGGTGTGGCGCCGGTAACGTTGCCGCCCTTTTCATTGGTTACGCAGGAGCTGCCGGAACCCGCCCCGCAGGCCGATTTGAATCTGCTCAAGCAGGCCGCGTTTACCACGCCGGTTGGCCAAACCAGCGGACTGATGGAAACCGCCGACGGAGCATTCGTCCTTTACCTGCAATCGAAACTCCCGGTGGATCAGTCAGCCATGAACGCAGATCTTCCGGACTTCACCGCCCGGCTTCGCCAACAGCGCGAAAACGAGGCGTTCAATGAATGGATGCGAGTGGAGGCGAGCCGCGAATTTCGTAATATTCCCGATTTGCAACGGCCGGCGTCCAGCACCGCCAGCGTTGAATAGCCGCGAGCGCGGCCCGGTTCCGGAACTGGTCCGCCGCCGCCGCATCCGAGCGTGGCGCCTATGTACCAATATCGCCCACAAGCGCCCATGAGCGCCCTCATCAAGCTTTCCTCGCCCGCCACGCGTGAATTCTGGGAAATCCCCGTGCTTTACGAGGACGAACACCTGCTGGCGCTCGACAAACCGGCTGGGCTGCTGGCGTCACCGGATCGGTACGACCCGCAGCGACCCAATCTGATGAAGCTCTTGCACACCGCCATTGCCGAAGGCCGGCCCTGGGCTCGGGCGCGTGGATTGACTTACTTGAGCAACGCCCACCGGCTGGACCGGGAAACCAGCGGCATCATGCTGCTCGCCAAAAACAAACCCGCGCTCGTTGCGCTGGCCAATCTGTTTGGCTCGGAAAAGCCGCTAAAAAAATATGCCGCCCTCGCCCGGGGAACACCGCCGGAGGAACATTTCGAAGTGGACGCCCCCCTGGCTCCGCATCCTATGAGAATTGGCCTGATACGCGTGGATCCAAAAGACGGCAAGAAATCCCGGACCCGCTTCACAGTAGTGGAGCGGTTTTCCGGTTACGCGCTGCTTTGTTGCGAGCCGCTCACCAGCCGCACGCACCAGATTCGCGCCCATCTGCGCCATGTCGGCCTGCCGCTCGTCGGCGATGAGCTTTACGGCGGCCGCCAACTCTGGCTCTCGCGGCTCAAGCGCAATTACCGGTTGAAACCCGGACGTGAAGAGCGGCCGCTGATTTCGCGGGTCGCCCTGCACGCGGAAGAACTCACGCTGCCGCACCCCGTCACCGGTCAAACCCTCGTTATCACAGCGCCCTGGCCGAAGGACCTCAAAGTAGCGGTGAAATATCTGCGGCAGTTTGCCCGGCCCGGAACGGGCGGCGCATTGGCTCCAGGGCGGTATTAAGCGTCAACTCCACTCCTCAATCAGCCATTCCATGGCTTCCTCGTAAGAAGTGAATACCTTGGTGTACAAGCCCCGGTTTTTGGCGCAGAGCGCGAAGAAAGACGCGCGGTCGTATCGTTCCGGCAAACACACCACCGCGAGCTTGTGCGGGAAGACCCCGGGATAGCTGCAATACTCATTTGCCAAAAGCTCCAGGTCAGCAAACGGCAATTCGACCGGCGCCAACCGCAAATCCAAAATCACATGACTGTCGATCAAAGTGGATGCGGCTGACGCCAAGTCCGCGAGCAGCTTTTTGTAGGCTTCAAAATCCAGACGGCCCTCAGGCATTGCCCGGATGAATTCTTTCGCATGGATGATTTTGAAATTGGTTGCCATAATTGTCGGTTACGGTTGACGCCTGTTATTCGCGTGAAAAAGCGAGGCGCAATTTTTTTCACCACTAGAAGGCTATTCCTGTTTTTCCTGCCTGTCCAGAACGATTTGGCAAGGAAACCCGGTGCCATACGAATCCAATGAATACCGCAGTGCGGGATGTGCTGATTCCCCCACTCGAAAGACCCGCAAACATTGGGGAAAACGCCCATGGCGCGTTCATTCGTCTGCCCAATGGATCGCTGCGTCTTTTGTGGAAATGCTCTAGCCGGGCACAACGCCCACCGTAGCGCCCACCGGAAGCCGTTCGTTGGGATTGTTTTAGGCGTCAGCGCGCCGCGCGGGCGCATTCCCTGCGGCTGTCGGCATACGCGCAACGTTTTGGAGTGCGCCGGCAAAGCGAAGCGGCGACGGCGCTTTCGGAGGGCACGGCACCCGCATCTGCCTCGCGCGATTTCGCGGCAGTCGCGCTCCCATTGCCGCGGCACTTCGTCACGTTCTCCCGCAATACCGCGAGAGACGCCGGACCCGATTGCCGAGGCACGCGGGGACGGTGATGTCCGCCAACCAGCGACTTCTCGACCAACTGAAGGCGCCATTCCGCGTTGCCTGAAGTGATTTGATAGGTGTCATTTTAGTGTGTGTCCCTCTCCGCCTACGGAGCACGTTGCATCTTCTCCGACTGGAGCTGCACGTTATCAAACACCATGGCCGTGTCGTTCCGCACCGAAATGTCGATGGACGCTGGAGGACGCGTGCACGAAGCGCACAAGAGGATAATGGCCCACATGAAGCTGGCAGATGAATGCAGTGTGCGCATGCTGCACCTAACGTTTATTCAATTCAGTGACCAACATCTTCCCGGTTCTGCCGGTGCCATCAAGCCTTTTCCGGGCTCCAAGGGCGGATGCAGGACAAAGCATAAATTGGGAAAGCAGAAGGCAGAAATGTTTCAGGCGGCGGTGTTTTGGGAATGACGAGGAGTGTCCGGTGGTTTCATTGATGTTCGGAAAGCGGCGTCGCGCTGCGCTTGCCACCGCAGTCCAAAACGCAGGCGGCTGATTCGTTCGCACCCTGCCTGCCTGACGGTCCTGATGATAATCAAACCGGATCCCCCATGAGCATTAACCTGACCGCAAATACATTTTTCTGCCCCCTTCTTCTGTCATTAAAATTCGGGCAGAAACATAGGGGCAGCAAAATAAAAAATGCATTCCCGTCGCCTGTCACCAGTTCTCGCATCCACGTTAACGTTTACAGCCGGGTCCCCTGGCCCGGCGCCAATATTTCTGCTCTCGTGTATAGATCCGCAGACAGATTTGCACGCACCTGATGCAGCGACCAGGACTGGGTGTCAAAAGCCGGGGCGACTCGACGGAGGGCAGACGCGCCGGCGGGGTGCGAGTTGGCATGGAGCCAAGCAGCGCCGCCTCAAGGCGGAGATTTAAAGCTGGAGACAGGCGCGACGCCTGTCCTACGGCCGACGGCGGCCGAGGCGGCGTGTCGGGCAAAAGTTGATCGGGGGATTCCCGGGGACGTTGTCGCCGGCTTATTTCCCCGGTCGCTCCGCGACCGCCAAAAGCTGGAAGGCGGCATACCGGCATGCTCAGGCAACCGCCCAATTCAATACGGCCTTCTGCACGTGCAGCCGGTTTTCCGCCTGTGTGAAGATGGTGTCGGCATTCAGCTCGAAGGTTTCTTCGTCAATCTCCTTGCCGCGATACGCGGGCAGGCAGTGCATCACCAACGCGTCCGGCTTGGCCAGTTTCACCAGCTTCTGATTGATCTGGTAATCGGCCAACTGTTTCAGGCGATCAGCGGATTCGGATTCCTTGCCCATGGACACCCAGACGTCCGTATAAAGCAGGTCCGCTCCCTTGGCCGCCTTGGCCAGGTCGTCCGAGCAGGTAATCCGGCCGCCGGCACGCTTCAAAAGATCCGCGGATGGCTGGAATTTTTTCGGCGCGGCGATGCGCAGTTCAAACCCGAGCTTCACCGACGCAAAAATCCAGGACGCCGCCACGTTGCACGCGCCATCGCCCACAAACGTGACCACCTTGCCGGCGATCAGACCGCGCTTTTCCTTGTAAGTGAAAACGTCCGCGAGAATCTGGCAGGGATGCTCGTCGTCGGTGAGCGCGTTGATGGTGGGGATGCCGGAAAACCGGGCGAACTCCTCCACGTCATTCTGGGCAAAGGTGCGGATGACCGCGCCGTGAACCATGCGGCCCAGAACGCGCGCGGTGTCCTTGATGGGTTCGCCGCGGCCCAGTTGGATTTCGCTGGCATTCAGGAACATGACTTGTCCGCCCAATTCGCGGATGCCCACCTCGAACGAGACGCGCGTGCGCGTGGACGATTTGGCGAAAAGCATCGCCCACGTCTGGCCGGTGAGCGGCGCGCGGTCGCGCCGCGCCCGTTCGCGCTTGAAGAGGACGGCATCACGCAAAATCTTCTCAATGTCCGCCACCGCCAATTTTTCCAGCGATAATAAATGCTTCATGGTTTTACGTCGTTTGGGAACTCCCGCCCAAAGGTAAGTTTATAGCTCACCTGCGCCGCGCCGTCACTTCTTTTTGCGCGCGGCGTCCGCGACGCACCACAGATACCACGAGGCCGTGGTGCGATGCGGTCGCCAGCGTTCGCCGTAAGCCAGCAATTCCTTGACGCTGGGCAAATCACGCCGCCGGTAGGCGTGGCGGAAGCCGGTGCGCACGCCGAAATCAGCCGCCGGCAGGACATCGGGCCGTCCGAGCTGAAAAATCAGCAGCATCTCCACCGTCCAGCGTCCCACGCCGCGGACCTCGGTGAGCCGGGCGATGATTTCGTCATCGGACAAATCCGCAATCTGGCGCGAAGTGGGCACAATGCCCGCGAGCGTTTTCTCTGCGATGTCGCGAATGGCCTTGATTTTGGCAAAGGAGAATCCACAGGCCCGGAGTTGGCGGTCGGTAACGCCGGCCAAATCCTCCGCGCGTGGAAATCTGCGCCCGGGAAACAGCTTTTTAAATCGTGCCAGAATGGAATTGGCCGCCTTGCCGTTGAGCTGTTGATGCGCCACGGCGAGCACGAGCGATTGGAACGGCGATCGGCGTTGCTCCGGCACCAGGTCGCATTTGCCATGCTCGCGAATGAGCAGGCGCATGACCGGATCGTTCCGGGAAAGATGCTGGTGGGCGGCCGGGGTCATGTTTTGTCATGCCAACTGTTTTACCACTTCCTCAATTTTCGCGATGCCTTCACCCGCTTCCTGCGGCTTTAAGTTCAGCGGCGGCAACAGCCGCACCACCCGCGTTCCCGCCGGAATCGTCAATACGCCAAGCTGGTGCAGCCGGTTGACGAATTGAAGGGCGGCAGTCTTTTCACCCGCCGCGAATGCCGGAATCTTTTCCTTTTCGGCCAACTCCAGTCCCAGCATAAAGCCCAAACCCCGCGCGCGGGTGACCACGCCAGGATAAGCAGCGGCGAGCCGTTCCAGCTCGCTTTTCAGCCATTCGCCAAGCTTGCGCGCGTTTTCATCCAGCCGTTCGCTGGCAATCACGTCGAGGATCTTTAGCGCGACGGCACAGGCCAGCGGCGTGCCGCCAAACGTGGTGGCGTGCGTGCCCGGCCCGAGTAGATCGGCATACGGCGCCCGCACCCAAAACGCGCCGATGGGGAATCCGCCGCCCAATGATTTGGCCATCGAAATACCATCGGGTAAAAAAGCCGCGCCGTCCTGGCCGGGCGTGGCGCTCAAACCGGCAGCCGGTTCCAGAATCCTTTGAAAGCTTTGGAATCTGCCGGTGCGGTAGTGTCCGCACTGCACGCCGTCCATGAACAACAGCAGCCGCTTCTCATTGCACAAGGCGCGCAGGCCCAGCAGGTATTCGGGCGTGGCGGGCGTGATGCCGCCTTCGCCCTGCACGCCTTCAATCAGGATGGCGGCCGTCGCGGGCGAAATCGCCGTGCGCGCGGCGTCCAAATCATTGAAGGGAATGTGCCGAAAACCCGGCATCATTGGCTCGAAGCCCTGCTTGACCTTGTTCTGGCCCGTGGCAGCGATGCCGGCCAGCGTGCGGCCATGAAACGAATTCGTCGCCGTCAGAACTTCAAACCGGCCTTCCTCGTGGCCAAACTTGCGCGCCAGCTTGAACAAACCTTCATTTGCCTCCGCGCCGCTGTTGGCAAAAAAGCATTTGCCCTCGCCGAGGCGTCGGACGATTTCCGCGGCGAGCCGCCCTTGCGGTTCGGTGAAATACAGGTTCGAGACGTGGATGAGCTTGCGCGACTGTACGGCGAGCGCCTCGATGATGGCCGGATGCGCATGGCCGAGGCAGCACACGGCGATGCCGCCGCCGAGATCGAGGTAGCGTTTGCCGGCCACGTCAAATACGTAAGCGCCGGAGCCGTGACTCAGCGCCAGGTCGAATCGCCCATAGCTGGGCACGACGTTTTTGCTGAACAACTCCCGCACCGACTCGAACTGGTTGTGGACGAGCGGTGGCGGTGATGGAACAATGTCTTTCACTTTATAATATGCAATTTATTTTGCCTGTTTGGAGACCCGCCTTGAGGCGGTTTCAGAACCATTTCAGGACGTACTTGCCAATCGTAAATCGTAGATCGCCAATCGCAAATTACAAAACGATTTCCGTGCCCACGCCTTCATCGGTGAATATTTCCAGCAGCACGGCGTGCGGCACGCGGCCATCCACAAACGAAACCTTCTCCACGCCCGATTCCACGGCGGCCACCGCGCTGTCCACCTTCGGAATCATGCCCTGGTCAATAATGCCGTTCTTCTTGAGTTCGCCGACCTCGCCCGTCTTGAGATGAGGAACCACGGAATCCGGCCGCCTGGGATCGCTTAACAGGCCGGGTACGTCGCTCATGAAAACCAGCCGCTTGGCCTTCAGCTCAATCGCCGCCCGCGCTGCGGCCACGTCCGCGTTGCAATTATAAATTTTGCCGTCCTCACCCAGCGCGGTCGGGCTGATGACCGGCGTAAAGCCGCACCACATGCATTCCTTCAGGGGCGCCGTGTTCACTTCCACCACTTCCCCCACGTAGCCAATGTCAATTTTTTTGCCCGGATGGTCCTGGTCCTCGAGCCAAAGCTTGCGGCACTTGAAAATATCCCGTCCGGCAAACCCCACCGGTCGGCCGCCGAGTTCCCGGATGGCATTGACCACGTCCGCATTGATTTCGCCGGACAAAACGTCGTCCACGATTTTCACCGTGGTTTCGTCGGTGACGCGCTGGCCCTGGACAAATTCCGCCTTCAGACCGGCCTTGGTCATGGCGCGGGTGATGGCCTTGCCGCCGCCATGGACCACCACGGGGTAGATCTCAACGGCTTCCAGAAAAACAATGTCGCGTGCCACGCCGGTGCGCACTTGAACGTCGGGCGAGTCCATGAAGCTGCCGCCGTATTTCACGACAAAGGCCGCGCCTTTGAATCTCTGGATATAGGGCAGCGCCTCCAACAAAGTATTGGCTTTGGCGATGAGGTCTTGCATCAGATGCGCATGTGCAGCGGTTGGTTTGTCTCACAAAACCGCTTCTGTCAACCGCGGATTTTCGGCGCCGGGCGGCCGCTAGCGCGGTGTGACAATTGGTTCTTCACAATCAAATGGCACGGAGCGCCACTCACCCCGGCCCTCCCCATTTGGCGGGGAGAGGGAGAAGCGGCAGCCGGACGCGCAGCAGCGCGTCCGAGGCCGACCAGCAGGTCGGCCCTACCAGGCTTCATGGGGAGGGTGGCCTCTGGCGGCAAAACCGAAGTCGTTTGGAATTCGCGAGCTTTGCGAGTTGGAAACCCGCGATACAGCAGACTGGCCGCCGTCGCGCCGAAGCGGCGCTATGGCGCGCCGCGAAGGTGGAAAGTCTGCACTACGGTGGATTGGTAGCGCAGGCTTTCGAGCCTGCGGGTGAGGGCGGTTTTCCAACCGCCAGTTTCGGAACACGGGACAGGAATGTCTGCGCTACGACGCATGCGGGACCGGACTGTGAAATATCCGGGCTAGCGCGGCTGAACCTCGACGAACTCCCGATGCAGCCGCGCGTAAACGCCGTCCTGCCGGAGCAAGCTCTCGTGCGTGCCCCGCTCCACAATCCGCCCTTGGTCCATCACCAGCACCAGATTGGCTTTGCGGATGGTGCTCAACCGGTGCGCCACGATGAATGCCGTTCGCCCGCGCAGGAGACTTTCGAGCGCCCGTTGTAATCGCCCCTCGGTCACGCTGTCAATCGCGCTGGTGGCCTCGTCCAGCACCACGATGCGGGGATCCACGAGCATCGCGCGCGCAAAGCACACCAGTTGGCGCTGGCCAAACGAAAGCGCCGCGCCGCGCTCGGCCACTTGCGTCTCCAATCCCTGCGGCAGGTCGTCCAGCCAATCGGCGCAATCCAATGCGGTCAGCACCGCCCGTACCTCCGCCTCGCTGGCCGCCGGCCGCGCAAACCGGATATTGTCCAGCACCGAGCCGGCGAAAAGGAAATTGTTTTGCTGCACGCTGCCCATTTGCGACCGCAACGATTCGCTGGTAACAGCATTCAAATCCGTGCCGTCCATCAGCACGCGCCCGGCCGTGGGCAGGTAAAATTTCTGCAATAGCGCCACCAAAGTCGTCTTGCCGCTGCCGGTGTGCCCTACCAACGCCACCGTCTGGCCCGGTTCGACGCGGAAGGAAATGTCATGCAGCACCGGGCGTCCGGGCTGGTATTCGAATCGCACCGCCTGGAATTCCACGCGGCCGCGGATGCGCGGCAGCGGCCTGGCGTCCGCGGCGTCCTGCCACTCCGGCGGCTGATCGAGCATGCGGAAAAGCCGTTCGGCTCCCGCCATGGCCATGAACGCCTGGTTCAGTTGGTTGCCAATCACCTGCACGGGATCAAAGAAGAGGTTGGCCAGGAAAAAGAACATCACCAGGTCGCCCACCTCCACGTGCAGCCAGCCATGCCACCGCAGCGCCCCATAAGCGCCCAGCAGCGCCATGGCGCCCAGAAAAAACTGGCTTTTCAATTGCAGCAACGGCACGAACACCGCTGACGCTTGCGCCACCCCCACGTTGTTTTCGCCGTGGATATCAATCAGCTTCCGGAAAAACCCGGCGTTGATCTCGTGCCGCACGAAAGCCTGGGTCACCCGGATGCCGCTCACCGATTCGGCCAGCGTGGACGCCACGCGGCTCCAGGATTCCTGCACTTTGCGCAGCCGCCGGCTCATCTCATGCCGGTAGTTCTCGTTCACCACCCAGATGATCGGGGCCATGATGACCATCAGTGAAAACAATTTCCAATCATACCACGCCATGAGCGCGGCCGAGATCCCCATCTGCAGGCCCTGCACCACCAGCACAAAAGCCACGTCCTGGGCCCCGGCCCGCACACTGTCAATGTCCGACGTCATCCGGCTGATGATGCGGCCAAATTTGGTCTGGTTGAAAAACGACATGGGCATGGTCATCAACTTGCGGAACAAGTCCGAACGCATGTCGTGCACCACCGCCTCGCCCAGTTCGAGCGCGAACCGCTGGCGGAAGTGAAAATTAACCACCGTGACCAGCGCCAGCGCGAAATATCCGGCGGCGTACCAATGAATGCCTGTCAGGTCCCGGTTTGCAATCGGGCCGTTAATCGTCCGGCCGATCAACCAGGCCAGCGCCGGCAGTTGCACGCCGCGGATGAACGTTAACAGGAACAAACAATTCCGCTTCGCGGCATACGGCACGGTATAATGGAAAATCCGGCGGATCAGGGCCATCTGTAACGGCGCGCGGTCGGCTTCCCGCTCCTCCATGGGATTGTAGAAGGTGATCGCCTCCCGCGCCGAAAGTTCGCCCTTCGCCACGCCGGCGTTTCTTTCTGCATTCTTCATTCTGCCTTCAGCCTTCATTGGATGTTGGATGTTGCAGTCTGGACCCTTGGCTCTTCCGCTTCCTGCGCCCCATTCTCCAAATCCATGATTTGCAGCAACGCCGTCTCGCGGTAAGGCCCCGGACGCAGCACCAATTCCGCGTGTGTGCCCGATTGCGTGAGGCGGCCGTCTTCCAGCACCAAAATCAAATCCGCCCGGCGCAGCAGGTTCAACCTGCCCGACACCACAAAGGTGGTTCGACCCGCCATCGCCTCGCGCAAGGCCGACAGAATTTCGTTTTCCGTCCGGGCGTCCACCGAGGCCGTCGGGTCATCCAGGATCAGCACCGGCGGTTGCAACAACAGCGCGCGCGCCAAGGCCAGTCTTTGGCGCTGGCCGCCCGACAAATCCGCGCCCGCTTCGCCCAGCACCGTCTCGTAGCCGTGCGGCAGCGTGGTGATGAATTCGTGGGCCGACGCAATCCGCGCCGCCCGCTCGATTTGCTCCATCGTCGCGTGCGGATGGCCAAAGGCGATGTTCGCCGCCACCGTATTCGAAAATAGAAAACTTTCCTGGTACACAATGCCGATTTGCCGCCGGAATGCGTCCAGCTCCAGCTCGCGCAAATCTTTTCCATCCGCCAGGATGCGGCCGGCGTTCGGATCGTAAAAACGCGGGATCAAACCCAGCAGCGAGCTTTTGCCCGCGCCGGTCATGCCGAAAATCCCGATGATTTGCCCCGGTTTGCCCTCGAACGACACCTCTTTCAGCACCGGGCGGTCGGCCTGGTATCCGAACGAAACGTTCTCAAACGCGATCCGGCCAGTGAGCCGACCGGGTTTGATGGCGTTTGGCCGGGTTTGCACCTCCACCGGCGTGTCCATGACCTCAAACACGCGCCGGGCCGCCGCCAGGCTTTGCTGCACCGAGTTGGCTATGTTGGAAATGTTCGCCACCTGTCCCGTGAACTGCTGGAGCAGCCCCGCGAACACGACCAGGCCGCTGCCCAGCGGAATTTGCCCCTGCACATAGAGCCAACCGCCATACGCAAACAAAATCACCAGGCTCAATTGCGACAGCATTTGCGTGCCCGGTGTGAAGATCGCCAGGTCCCAGAAGATTTTTCGTTGCTGCGACGAAACCAGGTCGTTCGCGGCCTCGAACCGCTCGAGTTCGTGGCCTTCGGCGGCGAACCCTTTCACCGTCTGCATCCCGCGCACACTTTCGCTGAACAGCAAAATCAGATGATCGGTCAGTTCGCGATTGCGCAGGTAGCCCGGCCGCAACCGCGCCGAGTAAAAATGGGCCAGCCACCACAAGGGCACCGACACCCACAGGCATGCCAGGGTCAGCCCCGGATGTATCCGCCACATGAAGAACGCGTACGCCGCCAGCGTCAGAATCATGGTCGCGCCTTGCAAGAGCACGCCGTCCACAAACAACCTCGTGTTTTGCACGTCACCCGTCACCCGGTTGAAAATCGAGTTGGAACCGTGCGTGTCAAAGAAGCTGAAACTGAGCCGTTGCAGCTTGGCATAAATTTGGGCGCGCAGTTCGGGCACGATTTCCCCCTGGGTCAGGCGCGCGGTAATCATGTTGTAGGAGTAGGTGAGCACCGCGCGCAACACCGCCTGCGCCACGATGGCCAGCGCCAAAGTGAGCACTACCTGCAACGGCGACCATCCCGCCGGCGGCTGCCAGCCGCACGGATAAACCGGCGGCGGCACCGACGCATTGAGCGCGTGGCGGATGACGTCAATCACCACGCCCAGGAGCTTGAGTCCCATGATGCCCAACAGCAGCAAAACCAGGCTCAGGCCCAGGGACAGCAGGCAATCCTTGCGGAAGCGCCAGGCCAGCGCCATCAGCCGGCGAACGAGTTCCCCGGTGGGATACCGTTCGTCGGCGTACGGGTCAGGTTTGCCGGTCGTATTCAGAACCTCAAAAAATGCCGCAGGAAAAGACAATCCGCAATCAAAGTAGAGTCAGACTTTCGAGCCTGCGGGTGAGGGCGGTTTTCCAACCGCCAGTTTCGGAACACGGGACAGGAATGTCCCGTGAACCCGCAGACAGGAATGTCTGCGCTACGGCAAACGCGGGACTGAACCAGGGAGTATCCCGGCTAGGCCGCGGCCAGTTTTCGCATCACCGCTTCCGACGCGGCCTGCATGTCGTAGGGCTTGGCCAGAATGGTCGCATTGCACTGCTCGATGAGGGCGGTGGTCGGTTCGTCCGGAAAACCGGAGGCCAGCACGAACTTGGTTTTTGGCCAGCGCGCCGATGATTTCCATTTTGCTGAATCAGGACAGGTGCCGTGGTGTCGTGTCACAGAAATGCGTTTTCAATGGAGCTATTCAATGCCCGACTCGTCGTCTGTATCGGAAGGCGGCCGAAGAAAAGCAGCTAGAGCGTCGTTTTCATTTTTCGCGGCGCGCAACGCGCGCGCCAGCTTCTCCGGCTGGGCTGCCAATTCCCAAAAGGGGATCGCTGCCGGATACCGCGCCGGCGCGTTGGCTTCGTCCAAATGCTCCGCACCGGAGGGGAGGGATGGAAACGACGGCGGGACTTTTTTGGCCAAAAGAGATTTCATGGAAGCAGATCTCTTGGTTCGTTTGATCGAAAGGCGCAACGGCAAATCAGCGGCAAAACGAAAGCAGATCCGGCCCGTGGCGACGGCTCCTGGATCGAATTGGATGCCGGCCAACGTCTTCGCCAGTATGGTTTTAATTGCAATGTTTTGTTTCAGGTTCGCAACGATTTGTTTTTGCAATACCCATGCCGTGGCGCCGGAAGGCAAAAGCATTGAGTTTGCAGAGGTTTGGAGGTCTGAGCCGTCTGGTCGTGGCAATGCAAAATGCCCATAGGGCAGCGGCCGATTGCAAAAAGCAATGCCGGCAAAGGCTTACGGAGCCAAGCCGCGTGATTGCCATCTATTTGGCGGACGCATCGGGAGCGGCGGCGTTGCCGGTGGCCGGCCGCGGGCCTTCCATTACTCCGAGCTCTTCGCGGCCCTTTTTCAAGCAGTCCGGGCACATTCCATGGGTCGTCTGCGTGGCAAATTTGGAGTTGAAATATTTCTCCATCTCCAGCCATTGACCGTCGTCACACACCTTGCGGCACCAACTGCAAATGCGCAGAAATTTCTCGAGGTAATGCAAACGCTCCAGCAGCCGCTTGGTGGCCAGATGCACGCAGCCCCACACCAGCAGGATTACCACGGTCCGAAGCGCCGCCCGGCGCCAATCTGCCATAAAGGGCTCACTTAGGACGATATGGGGAATCCGCGCCAACTCCGTTAACCAGGAAAGCATGATCAGTAGCGAAAAGCCGCAAGCTTCAATCCAAAGAATGGATCGCCAATGCTCTCGAGTCTTATTCATGGACAAAATTTCGCTCGTTAACAGCGCCGTGTCGAGGAAATGCGCGGCCGTTGGCGACTGACAATTTACGATTGGGTGGGCGTTTCACCAACCCAGAGCGCCCTGGGAACGCGTACATGGTAAATCCCAAGTGCGGTGGCGGGTCATTCTGGTTTGGAGTTCCGCGTTTACGCGGTCCGGCTGAAGGCGGAACTCCAAACATTCTGCAAAGCAGCGCACCACCCAAGCGCCAAAAGACTTTTCCCGATGGGTCGGCGTGCTATACTGGCGGACATGTATCGGACGCACGACCTACACGTCAGGGAAATTGTCCGTCTGCTGACGCCGCGCGAGTTGAAAGCGCAAACGCCGGCAACGGAGGCGGTCAACGCCACGGTCGCGCGCAGCCGTGAGCGGATCATCCGTATTTTGCGGCAGGAAGACCCGCGCCTGCTGGTGGTCATCGGACCCTGTTCGATTCACGACCAAAAGGGCGCGCTGGATTACGCGGAACGCCTGAGCGCCTTGCGCCGGGAATTCGCCAACCGCTTGGAAATTGTCATGCGCGTCTATTTCGAAAAACCACGCACCACCATCGGCTGGAAGGGACTGATCAACGATCCGCACCTGGACGGCTCGCAGGACATCGAAACGGGGCTGAAAATCGCGCGGAAGTTGCTGCTGGACATCGTGGGTTTGGGCCTGCCCACGGCCACCGAGTTTCTCGATCCGATCGTGCCACAATACCTGGCCGACCTGGTGACGTGGGCGGCCATTGGCGCGCGCACCACCGAATCGCAGACGCATCGCGAGATGGCCAGCGGCCTTTCGATGCCGGTGGGACTCAAGAACAACACGGACGGCAGCCTGCAATCGGCGATTGACGCCATCGGCGCCGCGCGGCACGCGCATAGTTTTCTGGGCATAGACCAGGATGGCGTCACCAGCATCGTGCGCACCACGGGCAACCCGCACACGCACGTGGTTTTGCGGGGTGGCCGCACGCAGACCAACTACGACTCGGCCAGCATCCGGGCGGCGGAGGAGAAATTGACATTGGAAAAACTGCCGGCCGTATTGATGGTGGATTGCAGCCACGCCAATTCGGGCAAGCGGCACGCCCGGCAGGAGAACGTGTGGCGAAGCGTTTTTCAGCAGCGTCTGGAGGGCACGCGGTCGCTCATCGGTTTGATGGTGGAAAGCAATCTAAACGAAGGCAGCCAGCCCATTCCAAAGAACCTCGCCGACCTGCGTTACGGCGTCTCGCTCACCGACGCCTGTATCGGCTGGGAAACGACCGAACGGATGTTGCGGCAGGGGTACGAGGCGTTGGCCAAGATAGTGCCGCCCATACCGGCACAGGCGTCTGGCGTGTGAGGAAAGGCAAGCCGCGACCTTCCGTTGCGCCCGGTCACGTCAATGGCTTATGGCCAGCACCAGGCGTACGGGAAGCGCAGCCGCAGATACTGTTGCCCGCTGAGCGTCCCCAAGACATTTGTGGGGAGCGGAGGAATCCCGTCATCAGGCGAAAACCGCAGTGACGGTTGGGCCGGGGCACCGATGCTCGTAACGAAGAACGATTGCGCCGGAGTCGTGCTGGAGACGTTTTGCACCGTGGTCCAGAAAGGCGCCGCGAGGTTGGTGCAGCCATCCAAATACCCGTTCAGGCCTACCGGCATATTCACCGCGTTCAATTGGTTGCTGCCGTTGAGCGAGTACACCTGGATGAATTGGACCGGCGAGATGACCTGTTGAGCAAGATCAGCCATCACTTCGTGGGCCTTGGCCGTCGGATCCACCGCGTCCCAGAAGATGTAATTGGTTCCCGGACCGTTGGTGGCCACTATTCCGTCGAGGTTCGGGTCTTCCATCGCGTCAATCGGGGTCCCTTCGAACAGCGCGTTGGTCAGGCCGTAGGCGGCGCTGTTGGTCAGCATGTTGTAGAGCACCGAGTAAAAGTCCGGCTCGTAAATGGTGAGGCCCGGCAGGGTCGCTCTGGCCTGGCTCAACAAGGCGCTAAAGGAACTGTTGAAACTGATTATCTGGTCGCGGATGAAAACCAAATCGGTCGGGTTGCACATATCGTATTCCGGGATCTGGGTAATATCCACGGCATTGGGCATCAACAGATTGCGGACGCCCTTGGCGTATAAATTGGTGATAATGCTCCAATGGTTGGTGAGCGACTGATTGATGGCACTGGTCCACAAGGCCTGGTTTGTGCTGGTGCCGTTGTTATAGGCGAAATAAATGTTTCCCATGTCGCCGACGAAGTCCGCGTCGTTGACCCAAACGACAAACAATGCGGTCGAGACGTCCGCCGGTGGCACATAATGGTTCAGATTCGTCACCAAAAGAGGACTGTATTGGCCGTAGAATGACCAATTGTTGCTGGAATTGGACCAGTTGACATTAGTAATGGAATTTGCCCCCAGCCCCTGCCGTTGCGCCAGCACTTCGACCCACACCCGCCCATTGGATCGCCGCAGGCCGTAGTAGTATTGCCCCGGATAATAATTGTTCGTGGTTGTGCAAATCCCGTCGCCGAAGATATGCAGAGACGTAAATTTGGATTGAGCCGGGCAAACTGCGGTAGCCGCCCAAACCATACCGATCATGAAGGCAATCCGGATTAAGGTTTTCATAATAAGGATGTAACAAAAGTTTGCCTGAGCCCACATTAAAAGTAAAGCCTTATTTAAAACATGTAGCGCGTTTAATGTTCTTAATTAGAATAAATGCTCCAATTCGCCCGCCCATGCCTTGTAGTAGCTTAATCCGTGCCGGATATCCCGCCGTGATTTGAGTTTAACTTATTGACCGACAGCCACTTATGACAAACGCCGGCGCTCGCCGCAAATTGCACGCGCCGCCGGCCATCCGTTCCGGCGGCTTCACTCGCTGGCTGGCCCTCCAACTGGCACGCTGCTTGCAGCTAATTCCTTCGTTTTGATATGTCCCAGGACTCTAAAATCATCTAGCTTATTGCCATGGCTGTCGCCGAAATTGATGTCAAATACGTGGCGCACCTCGCGCGCCTGTCGCTGACCCCGGATGAAGAAAAGAAACTTGCCGCGCAACTTGGCAGCATCCTGGGGTACATCGAGAAACTGCGGGAGCTCGACGTCACCGCCGTTGAGCCAACGGCGCACGCCGTGCCGATGGTCAACGTCACCCGCGCCGATGCCGTCTGCCCCTCGCTCTCCCATGACGACGCCCTGCGCAACGCGCCCGCCACCGCCAACGGCCTGTTTATCGTCCCCAAAATCGTGGAGTAACCAGCCATGCCCGAGCCATGTTAAACCAGCTCACCATATCCGAACTTACCGCCAAACTCGCCGCGGGCGAAGCCTCCGCGCGCGAGGCGATGCAGGCCTGCCTCGACCGGATTCAGCGTGTGGACGGCGCCATCCATGCCTTCCTCAGCCACGATGCGGCCGATGCGCTGGCCCAAGCCGACGCCGCCGATCGGGAAATTGCCCGTGGCGTCACCCACGCTCAAAAGCCGCTGTTGGGTGTGCCGGTGGCCATCAAAGACGTGATCGCCGTCAAGGACCAGCCGCTCAACTGCGGCTCGAAAATTCTTGGCCAATTCCGCTCACCTTACGACGCGACCGTCATTGAAAAATTGCGCGCCGCGGGCGCCGTGATTTTCGGCCGGTTGAACATGGATGAATTTGCCATGGGCAGTTCCACCGAGAATTCCGCCTTCGGCGTCACCCGCAACCCCTGGGATGTCACCCGCATTCCGGGCGGCTCGTCGGGCGGTTCGGCGGCAGCCATTGCGGCGGACGAAACCGTGGCGGCGCTCGGCTCGGACACCGGCGGTTCCATTCGCCAGCCCGCGGCCTTGTGCGGCTGTGTCGGCCTCAAACCCACCTATGGCCGCGTATCGCGCTATGGCTTGGTCGCCTTCGCGTCGTCGCTGGATCAAATCGGCACCTTCACCAAGAGCGCCCGCGACGCGGCCACGATGCTCGGCGTGATCGCCGGAAACGATCGCCGCGATTCCACCAGCGTGCCGCGCCCCGTTCCCGATTATGCCGCGGCGCTCGATGGCAACCTAAACGGTTTGAAGCTTGGCCTGCCCCGGGAATACCTCATTGGCGGGCTGGACCCGGCAGTGAAAGCGGCAGTGGACGCCGCGGTGAAGAAACTGGCGGAGCTCGGCGGCGAAGTTGTCGAGATTTCCCTGCCGCATACCGATTACGCCGTGGCCACCTATTACATCATTGCCACCGCCGAAGCCTCGGCGAACCTGGCGCGTTTCGACGGCATCCGTTACGGCGCGCGGGTGGACGGCGCGGACCCGGTGGAACTTTACGGCCGCACGCGCGGCGCCGGTTTCGGCGCGGAAGTCAAACGGCGCATCATCCTGGGCACCTACGTCTTGAGCAGCGGTTACTACGACGCCTATTACCTGCGCGCCCAGAAAGTCCGCTCGCTCATTCGGAAGGATTTCCTGAAGGCGTTCGAAACCGTGGACGCCATCGTTACTCCCACGTCGCCCACTCCCGCGTTCAAGCTGGGCGAAAAATCCGGCGATCCCCTCCAAATGTACCTGTCCGACATCTTCACCATCTCCTGCAATCTGGCGGGCATTTGCGGTCTCAGCCTTCCCTGTGGTTTTGCCCCCTCGCCCAAACTTCCCATCGGGCTGCAACTGTTGGGCAAGCACTTCGGCGAAGAGACCCTTCTGCGCTTGGCCGCCGCCTACGAACAAGACACCCCCTGGCACGGGCAAAAACCGGCCCTGTGAGCCGGCCTCACCAAAATGATCCTCAATTTACGCTCTAACAAAGTCCTGTTCTGGCTGGGAATGTCGCTGCCTACCATCGCCTTGCTCGCCATGACCTGGCTGGTGCATCAAACCAGCGGACAGTTCGTCAATGCGTTCAATTCCGTCATCCACACTTACAAGGTGCTGGACGTGGTCGAGCAAGCCCAGGCCCACGCCGTGGACGCCGAGGCCAACCGCCGCGGCTACCTGTTGACCGGCCGCGAAGACTACTTCAGCCCCTACGACGCCGCCATGGCCTCCCTGAGCGATGATATTCAGGAATTGAAGAACCTCACCGGCGACAATTCCGTGCAGCAGACCAACATCACGCACCTGGCCGGCCTGATTTCCGACCGGCTGGCGCTCAATTACGAGCAGGCGGCCATGGAACGCACCAACACCCCGGCGGTCGTCCTGACCCAGCGCGGGCGCGACACCGTGAACCAACTGCATCACGTCCTGTTTCAAATGCAGCAGGAAGAGCAGCAATTGCTGACTCGCTACCAGACGGCGGCGGAAAGGGACGTGCTGTCCAACCAGATCATGTCGTTCGTGCTCATTGGCGCCGTGGCCGTGGCGCTGTTGTTCATCGTGTTCATCCTGTTGCGCCTCGAAAAGCTGCAGCAATACGTCACCGTCTGCGCCTGGACCGGCCAGGTCCAATACCAGGGCCGCTGGGTGCGGTTGGACGAGTACCTCCGTCGCCAGTTCGGCTTGACGGTTTCGCACAGCCTCTCCCAGGATGCGTCGAGTAAAATGATGCGCGAAATCGAGGAATTGGGCCACCCCGGCAACGGCGGGCCGCCCGTCCGCTGAACGCTTTAACCCTTCAGCGCTTTAACGCTTCAACGCTCTCCCGGCGCATCGTCTCTACTTCGGCTTCCGCGCGTTTGCGTTGGTCAATTTCCGCCTGGAGTTCCTCGATGGTCCGGAAAAGATACGCCGTCTTGATTTGAAGTTCCATTTGCAGTTCCGTCCGCATCCGCAACTCCGCACGCTCCACCCGGTCCCGTTCTTTGAGCACGCTGGCCAAATGGATCATCCCCGTCAGCAGCAGCAGCGAGATGAGCGCGTACAATGCCTCCGCCTTTATCCCCGACGCCATCCCGCCAGCCGGTAGCGTGGATTGCATCAGGTTAAGCAAGGCCAGCAGGGCAAAAGCCGAAAACAATGACCAACCCACCCGCCTGGCACCGAAGAGCCGGTTCAGCCGCAACGCGTAGCCCGCAACAATGAATTGCAGGATACCGGTGATCAAATCTGTCAGTTCCACGAAATTCATCGAAACGCCTTATTTACGAACGCGACGACAACGGGAAATAAACCTGCCAGGACTCCAAGTTCGGGCAAGTCCCGTCCCAAAATGGGACGCACCGCATGTTCCAGCGGGCCTTCATCACAATCTCGCCATTGAGCATTTAGCGCGCCGCGCCTGTGCGCTGTTTTGCTAGTGTCCTGTCACGGAAATTGCCTTCCAATCCATTGACCTGTCGCCGGTTGTTTGACTGCGGGAAAAACAAATTGCGGGACGGGGGCAACGTGCGCAGTAGGGTTGAATAGTGTTGAAGAGGTGTGTACGGGGCCATCGTATCCGACGGCGCGGATGGCGCGAGGGAGACGGGCGATTTTTCATTTCGTGTCATAGACGCCATTGAAACACGGTTGGGCGAATATGAATACGCGACGGTCGCGCATTCGGACGGATTCCCAATAGGAGATGGGAGAGAGGAGAGAGGAGAGGGGAATGCAGGAACAAAGCAGAAATGGGAAGGCGTGAGGGGTGAACCCCGAATGCTTTTGGGGCAGGGCGTTAAAGGGTTAAAGCGTTAAATCGTTATATGGTAATTGGTTAAATGAGGCGGAAGCGAATTTAACCGCGAAATATGCGAACGGGGTTTTTACAACGAGGTAACCAAACAAAGGATTTCATCCGCGAATTACGGGAATTGACGCGAAGCCATGCGGCGGGCGGGAGCGCAAATGCCCGGCTGCACGAATGGATGAAACGAAACCAATCCGCATGAAAAATGAACCATTCTATGGGCTGACACCTTTTCGCGAGTCAGCAAACGGTTCGCCGCCGCGCTCGTCGCGAACACATTGGAAGGGCAAACGCTTTATCGTGACGCTTTTCGGATGCTTGGCTTTTCGAAAGTCACGACCTTTCACGAACTTGGGCGCAGCCTGGGGGTGGATGTCTAATGGCCTACCTCTTGGATGCGGATGTGTTCATTCAGGCCAAGAATCTCCACTATGGCCTCGATTTCTGTCCCGCATTCTGGGATTGGCTCATCATCTCCAATGCAACCGGGCGGGTTTTCAGCATCGAAAAAGTCGGTGACGAAATCGCTGCCGGCGCCGATGAACTTGCCGGCTGGGCTGCGGATCGTGGAACAGCTTTCTTCGTTAAACCCGATACCGTAATGCTACCAGCACTCGGCACAGTCAGCGATTGGGTTACTGGACAAAGGTACGAACCCGCCGCCGTGAATACATTTCTTCAGGTGGCCGACTACTACCTCATAGCCCACGCGCTTGCCCATGGTCATACGGTCGTCACTCATGAAAAAGCCCAGCCTTTGGCCAGGAAGATCAAAATCCCCAATGTATGCATAGGTCTTAAAATCAAGTGCATAACTCCGTTCGAGATGCTACGCCATGAACGTGCCCGGTTCATCCTGGGATCACCCCCATAAGCCAAACCACCGAAAAGGCGTTCGAGACCTACGTTGAGGAAATCCTCCTGACGCGCGGCGGCTGGAAATCCGGCAGCAATGCGGAGTGGGACAAGGAACGAGCGTTATTTCCGGCGCAGGTGTTCGCTTTCATTCAAGACACCCAATCAAAATTGTGGGATGAAATGAGGGCGCAGCACGCGGCGGGGTTGGAGGCGTTGCTGCTCACCACGCTTGTCAAGGAACTGGATGCGAAGGGTTCGCTCCATGTGCTGCGGCACGGGTTCAAATTTTACGGCAGGACGTTTTGCCTCGCCTATTTCAAGCCCGCGCACGGCGCGAACTACGATGTGTTGGAACAGTTTGGCAAGAACCGGCTGACGGTGACGCGGCAAGTGCCGTGTCATCCGAACGACAACCGCACGCTGGATATGGTGCTGGCGGTGAATGGATTGCCGGTGTCCACCATCGAGCTTAAGAATCCTGGCACTGGACAAAACTGGCGTCATGCGGTGCGCCAATACAAGGAAGACCGTGACCCTCGCGGGCCGTTGTTCGAGTTCAAAAAGCGGGCATTGGTGCATTTCGCCGCCGACCCGGACGAAATCCACATGACTACGCGGCTTGCGGGTGAGAAGACACATTTCCTGCCGTTCAACCGCGGTAGCCATCCGGGCCAGATCATCTGCGGTGCGGGCAATCCACAGCACGAATCTGGCTATCGCACGGGTTATTTCTGGGAAAACGTGCTTCAGTTCGAGAGTTTCCTGGACATTCTCGGCCAGTTCATGTTCCTCGAAAAAAAGGAGGAAAAAGTTGATGACGGTCGCGGCGGGCAGCGTTTGATAACGAAGGAAACGATGATTTTCCCGCGCTTCCACCAGCTCGATGCGGTGGACAAACTGGTGGCAGCAGCGGGCAGCGAAGGCCCGGGATGCAATTAGATGTGGTAAAAAACTACACCACCTACGCCACTTATTATCGGCTGGTGAAGGCCATCGAGGACGATCCGGATCTGCCAAAGAAAAAAGCGGCGCGGGCGCTGGCCAAGTTCATGAGCCTGCACCCGCATAACATCGAACAGAAAACCGAGGTCATGGTGGAACATTTCAGGCAGAAGGTGCTACTGTCCCGCTTCTCTGACGGCCTCCACCGTGGCACTCTCGAAACAGCCCATCGCCGCGACGAATTCGTCGCCGCACTTGTGGATGAAATCTGGTTCGCGCACATCAACCCCGGCGGCTGGACGGAGAAGATTGTCGAGCGGGTCAAAATGTGGCGTATTCCTTTCCAGGGCCCAACCGAAGCCGAAAAAGTCATTTAAAAGGGCGCGGTCGCGTGAAATTAATGGCAACCAAAAACAAAGGCTACCTCGTGTTAGCGCCGGTTTGAAAATGCGGTGAAAACGCCGATGTGAAAATGTAGCCGACGCGGACGGGCACTGCCCGAAGGGCGGGATTTTTATGTTTCAATAAATGAAGCGGCTGTCGTATAAGGGTTACGGGTTCTCCTTTCGCTGCGCACGCGGTAGAGGCGCTCGGTGAAGCCGCCTTCTTCCACGAAGCTTTTTCCCAGTGTGGCCATCTGCCGGTCGAGTAAGGTGCACGCCACCGCCAGCAGCGCCAGTGCGCCATTTGCCGAGATTTCAGCATAAGTGGACACCGTGGACTTTGTGGACTGTGTGGACTTCGGTTTACCTTGGCTTTGTCCCCCCTGTCCACTCTGTTCATGTCGTCCATCATGCACCGCCCGCGCCCAAGACGCCACGTCATCCGCCGTGGCCGGGCGTGCCGCTATCAGTTCCGCCCGGCGCGCGTCCTCGCGCGCCCACTGCACCAGCCCGCGCTGCCGCAGATAGTCTTCATAGTCCAGCCGCAGTTCCTCCAAACTAGCTCGCGCCACGTTCGTGAGCTTGAGTTCCGTTTTCTTGGACGTGCCGCTCGCCTGACTGCCCTCCGCTATGTTCTGCACGCCCGACCGCGCCGCTTGCACCATCTGGTCGTGCGTGCGGCTGCGCTTCTCGATGTAGCGGTCGCAGAACCGCACCGTCACGTCATAGGCCAGTTGCGCCACCTGGAAGCTCTTCAACTTCCGGTAGCCGCCATGCAGCGGAATCAGTTTTTCCGGCTCATTCATTGCTCAGGTCCATTCCGTCCACCAAGTCCATGCGCGTGCTGTTTTGCTTGCTGCCATTTTGCTTCACGCCCACATTTGGTTTTTAAACTTCATCTGTCAAGCCGCCGGTAGAAAATAGCCCAAAATGCAGTCAGTGTCGCGTACCACCACTTGAATATGTGATTTTTCAAGATGCCTGAACCTGGATATGCCGGAATTCCCTCTTGAAAAACCCCGCGCACCGTCTGGAATTTGACTTTTAGGTCTTTTTCAATCATGGGAATTGCCCAATTCAACATGGCGCAATCCAATTTGCGGCGCACTAAATCGCGGTCATTGCCATGCGCCAGTTCATTTTGTGGCAGGGGAATTCCTTGCTTCCGAAATCCGGCGTCAAACAGAGGAAACAGCTCTGAAAGTCTTTCAGTAAAGCGGACATCCAGCAAGTCCAAGCAAACGCCCAAATGAATGTGTGCACCAATCACGGCCGGTGTTCTCACAATTTCCGGCCGGCGCTTGGCAATGCCTCTCGCCCAGTCCAAGGCTCGCTGGCACCCATATTCCCAAAAATAAATCCCTCCCCCAAGCCAGTCATAATCATTATGGCTGGCGTTTAGCTTTTCACGGCGGAGCAACACATTTTCGGCTAGTATGAGATCGCAGCAATGATAACCGATAACGGTTCGCTGGTGCTTCCGCACCGCCCGGTGATATATCAATCGTTTGATTCAATTGGTTTCGTGCGCGGAAGCGGCCTGAAGGCCGCGCGCCGGGGCAACTTGTCAGATGCGCACGAACAGGCGGGATTCGGTACCGTTCAATTCAATGGCACGCCGCGGCGGATGTAGGTGGGCAGGTCCAGATCCTCGCCTTTGTGGACGGTTGGCTCGCTTTTGTCGAAGCGGCCTTTGGAGATAATCGCCAAGGGCAACTGGGCTTGGCGCATTTTCTGGAGTGTCTTGCGGCCGCGGCCCGCGGCGTGCGGCTTGGACATTGACCTGCCGAGCCCCATAGCATGCGGTGTCGGCGCGCCGTAGTCCGGCGGCGTTTGGGCCGCAGTTCCGTACGGGACCGCTGATTCACCCTCGTCAGTTGCGCCGGTGGCAGCCGCCGGCAGGCCGGCAACGTGCCCTTCCTGGCCCTGGTTCGCTGAAAGAGAAACGATGTTATTTTGCCTGGCCGCAATTACGGTCACGGACAACCTGCCCTTGAACGAATCGTCCACGGCGGCGCCCATGATGATTTGGGCGCGTTCACACTGGCGGCTGATTTGTTCCATGACGCGGTTCACCTCGGCCATCGTCAAGTCCCGCCCGCCAATGAGGCTGATGAGCACGGCATCGGCTTCGGCCAGCGCCCGGCCTTCGTCCAACAGCGGGTGCGCGGACAATTTGTCCACAATCTCGCGCGAACGGCCCGGGCCGGCGGCTTCGAGCGAGGCAAAAACGCTCTGCGTGTGGCGGTCGTGGAGGAGCGCCCGCAGATCGTTGAAGTGGATTTGAATCAGGCCGCGCCGGGTCAGGAGCCGCCACACGCCGCGGACGCCTTCCAGGAGCAGGGCGTCGGTAATCCGGAACGTGTCGAGCACGCCGGTGCTTTCATCCATCAGCTTGAACCAGCGGTCGCCCGGCAGGCAGACGACGCCGTCGGCCATGGTTTTGAGTGCGTCGAGACCGAGTTGCGCCTGCTGCTGGCGGCGGTTGCCCTCGCAGGGAAAGGGCAGCGTCACAAAAGCCAGTGTCATGGCGCCGGCTTCCTTGGCGGCGCGGGCGAGAACGGGACTGATGCCACTGCCGGCGCCGCCGCCGAGTCCGGCGAGAATGAAAACCACCGAGGCCTCGGCGCAGGCGGATTTGAGAGTGGCGAATTGTTCCTCGGCCAGCGCGCGGCCCCGTTCGGGATCGCCGCCGGTACCCAAGCCGCGGAGCAAGCGGGTCTCCAGATGAATCTTCAGCCCGGCGGACGAGGAGGCCAGCGACGCCGGATCACTGTTGACCGCGATAAGTCCGGCGCCAGTGAATTCGGGGTCGCGCAGGGCTTCCAGCAAGCTGAGGCCGGCGTCGCCGACGCCGAAGATCTTGATCGCGAGGGGCGCGGGTTCGGAGGGAGGCGTGGAAAGTCCGGGTTTGGCATTCATAATCTCGTTAACAACGTATGACTGCATTATCGTAGATGACCGAATGACGAATGACGAATGACGAATGGACAATGGTAGCGGGTGCAATTGACATCCACCGGCTCGTGTCGGCGGCGGCATTCGTCATGGGGGCATCGGTGGTTCATGGGGATTCCATCGGGTCTTTCATCTTAAAAACCGGCCGAAGACACCTTTGATTTCAGCGGCAAACGAGGATTTGCCCTGGCGCTTGCGGGCTTTGAAGGAGCCGAATTTGACCAGGCCGATGCCGGTGACGAATTCGGGCTGGTCCAGCGCCGACTTGAGGCCGCTGATGGAATTGGTTTTGCCGAGGGACACCGGCATTTGGAGGACGCGCTCGGCCAGTTCGGCGATATGCGGAATACGCGCGCCGCCGCCGCAGAGGAACACACCGGCGCGCAAGTAGTCGTGCAGTCCGGCCTGCTCGAGGTCCTGCGCCACGAGCTGGAAGATTTCCTCGAGGCGCAACGACATGATGCGATGGAGATGTTCCAGGTTGACGGTTTTGAGCGGCAGCCCCAGGTCATTGGTCACGGTGATGGACCGGCCCTTGGCGGCGTCGTCCATGAGCGCGGACCCCAATTCGAGCTTAAGCTTTTCGGCGCGGCTCAAGGGAACCTTCAGCCCATAGGCCAGGTCATTGGAAACGTGGTCGCCGCCGACGGCGAGCACGGCGGTGTATTGGATAACGCCATCGGCATAGACCACGTAATCGGTGGTGCCGGCGCCGATGTCAATGACCAGCGCGCCGAGTTCCTTTTGTTCGCTGGTCAGGAGGGCCAGCGACGAAGCGAGGCCGTTGAAGACGACGTCGTCCACTTCCAGTTGCATGCCTTTGACGAGGCGGATGGCATTTTGAATGCGGTTGGTGTGGCCATGAACCACGTGCATATCCACCTCCAGCCGCGAGCCGAGCATGCCGACCGGATCATTGACCCCGTCCTGGCCATCCACAAAAAAGTGCTGGCGGATGGCGTGAAGGACGCTGTTTTCGGCGGGCAAATTGATGGCCTTGGCGTTTTTAATGACGTCCTGCACGTCTTCCCCGGTAATTTCGCGGTCGGCGGATACGACGGGGTGCAGGCCACGGTTGTTGAAGCCGCGGATGTGGGCGCCGGTGACGCCGAGATAGACGCTGCGGATTTCCACGTCCGCCATTTGCTCGGCTTCGACGATGGCGTTGCGCACGTCTTCCTCGGCCTGCTGCGGGTCCACGATCTCGCCTTTGCGCACGCCGCGCGAGCGCGCCTGGCCGAGGCCGATGACGTTGAGGGCGCCGTCGGCGTTCAGTTCGCCGACCGCGGCGCAGATTTTATAGGTGCCGACTTCGAGACCGACGATGATATTCGAATTGTTAAACATGGTTCCTCCGTGAGCGCGGGGAGTTGGCCGGCGGGGCAGGGGTTGCGCCGGGGGCGGCGCCGGCGTCGAGCCATCGCGCGGGGATGTTATTGGGTACGGCGAGATTGAGAGAAGCGATCATTTTATTCATGCGTTGCCCGCGGTCGTAAATCTCCCGCCAGCGGCGCAACTGCTGGTCGAATTGGTCGAGACCAAAGGTAATTTGACTGCCCTGCCCGGTGGTGGCCACCAGGACTTCCGGCGCGGAGACGTCAATGCTGCGCAAGTCCACCAAGCCGGCCATGGGCGAGTGGTCAAAGGCGGTGATCAATTGGAGCGCGGCCTGGACCGGCGGCAAATCCACGCGGCGGCCGGGTTGCAATTGGTAAACATTGACGCCCGTGAGCACCGGCAACTGGTCGTCCAACTGGGCGAGGGGCACGACGCACAAGCGCGGGTCCAGCGGCTGCATCACATAACCGCCGGCGTCAAACTGGAAGACGGTGACTTGAATTCTGCCGGAAGCGTCCGCGCTAGGCACGTTCACCTGTGCCACCGGCGTGCGCTCGGTGACGAGGATGCGCAGCGTATGGGGCAGCACGCGTTCGACCGAAACCGATTCAATGCTGGAAACCATTTCGAGATTGCGTTTGACCGTTGCCAGGTCAAGGGCCAGGAGGTTCTCGCCCGCCCGCACCCCGGCCCAGCGGCGGAGTTGATCCGGTGAGATGACGCCGTCGGTTTGCACGTCCACGCGCTGGATGGCGAACTCCGGATTTTCGTAAATAAAATGATCGAGCGCCCAATCGCCGGCGCGCCAGGCCAGATACAGGCCGAACAAAGTGCCGAACAGGACGCCGAAGGCCAGGGCTGCCAGCCGCGTGCGGTTGGCCCGCACCCGGTCGGAGCGAAGTTTCACGTCGAGCACGTGCCCGCGGCTGATACGCCGGTTTTTCTGTTCACGCCGGAACCACATAAAATCAATGACGAATGACGGATGACGAATGGTGATCAGTCGCCGGTTTTGCCATTCGACATTCGACGTTCGTCATTCCCGATCCGTCTTCTTTCGTTGCCATTCGCCTTAGCGCGAGATCAATCATCCGCTGGCAAAGCTCCGCATAGCTCAGTCCTGCCGCCGCCGCGGCTTTGGGCAACAGGCTCGTCTCGGTCATGCCTGGCTGGGTATTCACCTCGAGCACCACCGGCGAACCGTCCGGCCGCACCATCACGTCCACCCGCGCATAGTCGCGCCCGCCGACGGCTTGGAAGGCCCCGAACGCGGCGTCCTGGATGCGCCGGGTCGTGGCCGCGTCGAAATCCGCCGGACAAAAATAGTCCGTGCAGCCGGAGGTGTACTTGTTGCGATAATCGTAAGCGCCGGTTTTGGGCCGGACTTCCACAATCGGCAAAGGCCGGCCGTCCAAAATGGCGACCGTGGTCTCGCGGCCGGCGATTTTTTCCTCCGCCAGTGCTTCGCAATCAAATTTCAGCGCGGTGGCCAGGGCGTCCGGCCAATCTTCGGCGCGTTCGACAAATCGCAAGCCCACGCTCGAACCCTGTCGCACCGGCTTGACCACCAGGGGCAGGGGCAGGGCTTGGGGAAGCGGGGCGGCGGCCGAATGGACCACGGCAAATCGCGCGGTGGGCACACCGGCCTGGACGCAAAGCTTCTTGGTCAGAACCTTGTCGAAAGAAAGGCGGCTGGCTTCGGCGTCGCAACCCGTGTAGGCCACGCCCAGTTTTTCAAGCTGGCGCTGGACCGTGCCATCCTCGCCGTAGGTACCGTGCAAGGGGGCGAGACAGACGACGTCCGTCGCCGGCGGCAAAACCCAGTCCGGAGTCCGGGGGTCGAGTTCAACGACCGAATGGCCCAGCGAACGCAACGCCCGCACGACGCCGGCGCCCGACCGCAACGATACTTCGCGCTCGGCACTCGGCCCGCCGAGCATCACGGTAATGTTCAATTGACGTTTCACTTTCTTCTCCTGGCAAATCTTCCCAGCGACACGGCGGTCTTCGGGAACGCCCGCAAGACCTGTTCGTCGGTCGTGACCAGCGGCACGTCCAAATCGGCCGCCAGCGCCGCGTATTCGCAGTCGTAGGCGGAGCATTGGGTTTCCCGGGCGAGCCGCAGAACGTTCTCGGAGGCCACCGCAAACTCGCGTTCACCGATGATCTCCTCCGCCAACCGCAGCGACAGCAGGGCCGACTCAACGGTCACGGCGCAGTCGCGAACGCAGGCCACCAGCGTATTGCGAAATTCAGACGACCACAGCAACGGCGCGGCCCAGGCGGCGTCCCGCGCATAAGCGGCCTCGGCCAGGGCGGAATGTTCGCTCTGGATGGTCAAATACGCGATGAGATTGACGTCCGCCACAATCATGCGCGTCCTCCGCGTTTGAACCGGTCAATTTGTCCGGGGGTGGCGACCCATTTCATGGTGGCGCGCGCCGCCCGCGCCCGCCGCAGGATGCCTTCGACGTCCAACGGCCGGCTGCGCACGCTGGCCTCGAGCACGGCGATGGCCTCGGTGTTCAGGCTCCGGCCTTGCGTCGCCGCGCGCCGTTTCAACTCCCGGTGCGCCTCCTTGGAAAGGCCCTTGATGGTGATCGTTATCATGCCGCAACCATAATGGAACCATTTTGGATGTCAACGCCCTTACGCAACTCTGGTTCGGAGTTCCGCCTTCAGGCGGTTCCGGCAAAAATCCGCGCTTGGCCGCCAGCGTATGGGCGCATCTGCTTCACGCTGTTCTCGTCCTCTCCCTCTCCTCGCTAAACGAGGAGAGGGCCGGGGTGAGGAGTCCGTTTTGGTCAACTCAACCCAAGTCCCCTCACCCCATCGCTCTCCCCGCTTGGGCGGGGAGAGGGAGTCAGGGACAGCGGCCATACGCGCCCGGCATATGGCCTCCCAAAAGCCTCGCGCCCTTGACTGCGGCGGTTCGCCGGTCCTGCGTTCCGGCTTCCGCGCCCGGTTAATCTTCGCCGATGATTTCCACTTCCGGCTCCAATTCAATGCCGCGTTCGGCCTTCGCCTTCGTTTTTACCAATTCGATCAATTCCAGGATGTTCCGGGCGGTCGCCTGGCCGAGATTGACGATGAAATTGCCGTGTTCCGGCGCCACCACGGCGCCGCCGACGCGCGCGCCTTTCAAGCCAAGTTCGTCAATCAACTTGCCGGCGGGGATCTCGTCCGGATTCTTGAACATGCAGCCAGCACTGGGAGCAGCGGGTTGCGAAGCCCAACGCCGGCGGCTGAACGCACTCATCCGTTGCGTAATGGATTCCGGCGAATCTGACCGTCCCTTGAAGACCGCCGCCAGGGCGAAATGATCTTTCAGCATGAGGCAACTGCGATATTCCACGGCCATTTCCTGTGCCGGCAATTCGCGGATGCCGCCGGCAAAATCCATGATGCGAACGGATTCGATGACGTCGAAGGTCGCCCCGCCCATCGCTCCGGCGTTCATACGCAGGGCGCCGCCGACGCTGCCGGGAATGCCTTCCAGGAATTCCAGTCCACTGACACCGAGCCGCTTGGCCGCGAAGGCGACTTCCTTCAGCTTCGCGCCCGCGCCGCAGCGCAAGCGCAAGCCGTCATTTTCAATGCGGCTGAACCGGGCGTGAGCGAGACAGATGACGACTCCGCGAAATCCGCCGTCGCGCACCAGGAGGTTCGAGCCGCGGCCAAGCAGGAAAAACTTCACTGTGTGCCGGTGGCAAAAAGTCACGACCCCGGCCAAATCCTCCTCGGAGGCCGGTTCGACATAGACGTCCGCCGGGCCGCCGACGCGCAAGGTGGTATGCTTTGCCATGGGCTCGTTGGGGCGGATGAGGGTCGCGGGCGATACTCGTGCAGCCAGTTGGGCGGCCAAACCTGTGAGCGCCGGCGGACGGCCAGTGCTTCCCGGAACCGGTGTGGGCGGTTTCATTTAGTGTGCGTGGAAAACTCTCATGGACGCCGCCGATTCGGGCCGCGGCGAAATCATGGCCAGGATGGTTTCCGCAATTTGCTCCGCCGCTCGCGGCGCATGCCACTGTGCGAGCGCAGCCTGTATGGTCGCGCGCGAGGATTCGTCCTCCATCAACTCGACCAGCAACGATGCGAGGGTTTCGGCCCGGGCGCCTTTTTGTTCGAGCAACCGTGCGGCGCGGGTGGCTTCGAAGGCGCGGGCGTTGAAAAACTGGTGATTGTCCGCCGCCGCCGGATAAGGCACCAACAAGGACGGCAATCGCACGGCGGCGAGCTCGGCCAACGAGGAGGCGCCGGCGCGACTGACGGTGGCGGTGGCCGCGCCGAGGGCCAAATCCATTTCCGGCAGGAACGGTTTCACCACGGCCTTCAGGCGGTGCGCCGCGTAGGCGGCCTGGACCTTCGCGCAATCATTTGCGCCCGTGAGATGGAGCCATTGCCAGTTTTTCCCGGCGAGCAACGGGAGGGCCGACACGATTAATGCGTTGAGGCCACTGGCGCCCTGGCTGCCGCCGACCACCAGGACGGTCGGGCACTGGGGATCGAGCCCCAGGAGGACGCGGCAGTTGGAGGCTGCCAGCCGGGAATCGGGGGAGAATTGCGGACGCACGGGAGTGCCGGTGGCGGAAATTTTTTTGGTGCGCAACCGGCCGGCGGCGTCGGGAAAGCCCACAAACGCTTCGTCCACGAAGCGGGCAAGAAAACGGTTGGCCCGGCCCGGAATGGTGTTCGATTCGTGCAGAAAGGTCTTGGCGGACATGTCTTTGGCCACGAAGACCGGCGGCGCGCCGGTAAATCCGCCCATGGCCAGAACGGCGTCGGGGCGGCGGCGACGGAAGATTTTTCGGGCCGCCAACAGTGACTTGACGAAACTCCCGGCAAAGGCGGGGTAATTGTGATTTTGCAGGCCGACGGCGGGGAGGGTGAAGATTTCGAGGTCACGGGCGGTCTTCACGGCCTGCTGGTCCACTTGTTTGGGGGACACGAGGAGGGCGACGTCGCAACCGTGCTGTTTGAGTTGCCCGGCGATGGCGAGACCGGGAAAGAGATGCCCGCCCGTACCGCCGCAGGCAATGGCGACGAAGGGCGGCCTGGGGCCGGCGGCAATCATGTGGCGTGCGCGGCGAACGGGTTTTCGTCAACGTTCCGGACGCGCGCGGGGGTCTTGGGGCGTATTGGGGCGTAACGGGCGATGCTGAACAGCAACCCGACACAGGTCAACATGGCCAGGAGGTTCGATCCGCCGTAGCTGATGAACGGCAGCGGCAGCCCTTTGTTGGGCAGCGCGCTGGTGACGACGCCGATGTTGATGGCGGCCTGCAAACCAATCAGCAGCGTGATGCCCGAGCCGAGCAAAAAGCCAAAGGGCTCGCGCGCGTTCACGGCAATGTAAATGCCGCAAATGACAATCACGACGAACGCCAGCACCACCAGCAGGGTGGCCAGCAAACCCAGTTCCTCGCCGATGTTGGCGAAAATAAAATCGGTTTGGATCTCCGGAAGATAACCGTATTTTTGCAGTCCATTGCCCAGACCCACGCCGAACCAGCCGCCGGAGCCGAGGCCGATGATGGCTTGATGCGCCTGGAGGGCTGCGCCGTTCAGATGGTCCTGCGGATGCCACCAGGCGAAGATGCGATTCATGCGCATAGGGTCGTGTAGAATGGAAACGGCCAGGCCGGCGGCCCCGGCGGCGGCGGGGACCAAAAGGTGTTTCCATTGAACGCCGGCGATGAGGAGCATGGAACCGGCGACGGCGGCGAGCAAAATGGTTGCGCCGCGATCCGGTTCGACAAAAGTCAAACCCAGCACCAGCGAGACGACGGCGCCCGGCAGGACAATTCCCCGGCGGAACGTCTGCATCTGGCGTTGGGAAAAATCGCCGTACCACGCCAGCATGATAACGAGCGCGAGTTTGGCGAATTCAGAAGGTTGCAGCGTGATGCCGATTTTTTTGATCCAGATCCAACGATGCGCGCCATGGCTCGCATGGCCCAGGTGCGGCACAAAAACCGCCACGAGCAAAATCAGCGCCAGCACATAAACCGGCCAGGCGAACTTTTTCAGCCATTGATAGTCAATTGCGGTCGCCGCCACACAAACGGCAAAGCCGGCGGTGCACCAGACGAGTTGCATCATCAGGTCACGCACGCCGGCTTGCGACGTCATGGTGGAGCTGTAGAGCATCACCAGCCCCAGCGCCAGCAGGGCGGCGACACAAAACGCCAACGTTGTGACGGCGACTTTCATTTCAATGCGTCAAATGCCAGCCGCAGTTCAATGGACGGCCTTACGGGTTGGACGGATTGCCTGCCGGCGCGGGTGCCGGTGCCGCTGCCGGAGGAGCGGACGGCGGAGCCGGCGTTTCCGGCGCCGCCGAGGCGGCTGGCGCGGCTGCCGCCGCGGCCGGAATCTTCAATTTCTGGCCCACCTTGATTGTGGTCGTAGTCAGATTATTCTCCGCTTGAAGCGCCTTGACCGTCGTGCGATGGGCCGTGGCGATTTTGTGCAGCGTATCACCGGATTTGACCGTGTACGTTTCCCCGCCGCCGGATACGGCTGTCATACCATTGCCAGTGGAAGCTTCTGTGGCTGCCGGCGCGGCTGAACCACCCGCGGGGATGACCAGCTTTTGTCCGACCTTCAATTTGGTCGGCTGGACACCGGGGTTGGCGTCTTCCAGCGCCTTGAGGCTCACGCCGTTCTTGTGGGCGATTTTACCCAGCGTGTCCCCTTTGATAACCACATACGCAGCCGCAGGAGCCGGGGCTTCGGGCGGCGGTGTGGGCGTAACCACTGGCGGCATAGGGGGCGCGGGCGGATTGGTGGGCGCCGCCATCGGCGGAACATTGGTGTCCACCACCGGCGGCGGTACATTGGTGTCCACCGCGGGCGTCGGATTTTCCTCCGACGGTTGTTCGCGTTTGCAGCCTTCCATCAGCAGGGCCATCAATCCGAGGACGTTGATGGCAATGACGCAGAAAACGGCGAGTTTTACCCGCGAGCGGGACTTGTTTTGCTGCTCCAATAAGGAACCTTGGGGAACGAACGGATTCGGATTATTCATCGGCTTGGCGCTGTTAGCGTCCTTTCATTGAGGTTGGTTGAGTTTCTGGCTGCGAGATTTTCCTCTAAAATTTCGCGGCGGTTTAAATTTACAAAGTTCATCGGCCCGGTCCACCTGACCTGGCGCGCCTGGCAGGAAAATTGGTTTAAAATCGAATCAGCGGGTGAAAGCACAAGCACCTCGCCGCCCAGAGCGCCTCTGGCCGTTACCAGTCTTTCTTCTAACAGCAAACGCCCGCCAGCGCAAGGATTAAAGCGAATGTTCATCTCAGTTTCAACGTGCTCAACGCGATCACCGCAAACAGGACGCACAAGATGTAAAAACGCATCACCACCTGGGATTCATACCATCCCTTCTTTTCGAAATGATGATGCAGGGGCGCCATCAAAAAGATCCGGCGACCGGTGCCGGTACGAAGCCGGGTGAGGCGAAACCAACCCGTTTGCAGGATGACCGAGACCGCTTCCATGACAAACACGCCGCCGGCGATCACCAACACAAAGGGCTGGTGAATGAGCACGGCCATCATGCCAAAGGCGCCGCCCAGCGCGAGCGAACCGGTGTCGCCCATGAACACCTGGGCGGGATGACAGTTGAACCATAAGAAGCCGAGGCCGGCGCCGATGAGCGCCGCGCAAAACACGGTTAATTCGCCCGCGCCGCTGAGGTAGGGAATTTCCAGATACGTGGCGGCCTTGATATTGCCGGCCAGATAGGTGAACACCAGGAACACAAAACCCACGATGAGCGTGCAACCGATCGCCAGCCCGTCCAGGCCGTCGGTGAGGTTCACCGCGTTGGAACTGCCCACGATGGCCAGCACGACGATGAGGATGCCGAGCCACGCCACGTGGGTGGCTATGGGGAGTTTTAGGAAGGGCACCATGATGTCGCTGACCAGATTGTGGACAAGCACCGTCTTGTGTTCGGGCAGGCGGAGTTCGCTGGTGGCGGGAAGCAGCCAGAGGTAGAAACCGACGAATAATGCGAGGGCAATTTGCACGATGAGTTTCAGCCGGGGAGGGGTGCCGCCGCCGGTTTGGCGGATGATCTTGGCGTAATCGTCGTAAAAACCGAGCCCGCCCAGGACGATGACCGAGAGCAATGTCAATTCCACGAGCGCATTCCACTGCGTCCACAACATGGTTGAAAAAACGAGCACGGTGATGATTAAAACGCCGCCCATGGTCGGCGTGCCTTTTTTACTCAGGACGCGCGCGGCCAAACCACCTGCTTCCTCGGCCTTGTCGGCGTAATCCTGGCCAAATTTCAACTGTTTGAGCCATTGAATGATTCCCGGGCCGAGCCACCAGCTCAGGGCCAGGGCGGTGACCGCGGCGCCCGCGCTGCGCACAGTGATGTAGCGGAACAGGCGCAGGGCCGAAAGGTGGTCCGCCCACGGCGTTCCTCTCGACCATTCCAGCAATTTCTGGCTCAGCAGATACAACATCGGCTCTCGCTCACTCTTTTCCCAACTTTAACGTTTCGGCGATGCGTTCCAGCCGCACCGCCCGCGACGCCTTCAATAACACAACGTCGCCTGGTTTCAAAAAACCTTTCACCGCCTGCATCGCCGCGTCCACGTCCGCAAACTCCATGACGCGCGTCAATCCGGCTGCGCGCGCCGCCCGGGCGGTGGCCGGCGCCATTTTGCCGATGGCGAACAACTGGCCAATGCCGAGGCCAGCAGCGCGCTTGCCAATCTCCGCGTGGGCCGCTTCGCTATGGGAACCCAATTCGTTCATGTCACCCAGCACCGCCACCCGCCGGCCCTGTAGCGGCAGGGCGCACAGGGTTTCCAGCGCCGCCAGCATCGAGTCCGCGTTCGCGTTGTAGGCGTCGTCCAAAACGCGCACGCCGTTGGCTTCCCAAAACTGCAACCGCATTTTGGCCGGCTGGCATTCGGCCAGGCCGTCCCGCGTGGCGGGACGGCCCAGGCCTAGTTCCTCACTAACCCCTACTGCGAGCAAAGCGTTCACCGCCTGATGGCGGCCCAGCAAATTCACCCGGTACTCGCCATTCCAGTCCGCTTTCGGCCCCTCCACCTGGAAGGTCACGCCGTTTTTGTCGAGACGCACTTTGTTCGCGCGCCAGTCGTTTTGCGGGCCGAAGCCCACGCGCACCACCCGGGGGCGGCTCCGTTGCGCAATGGCGTCCGTCCATTCGTTGTCGCCGGCGATAAAGAGCACGCCGTCCGGCGGCAATAGTTCGGCCAGCCGGCCTTCTTCCCGCGCGACCCCGGCGAGGTCGCCAAAAAATTCCAGATGCTCGCGTCCGATGTTGGTAATGACGCCGAATTTCGGTTGAATCATGTTTACCAGGGGCGCCAATTCGCCTGGATGATTGGTGCCTGCCTCGAGCACCGCGGCTTGGTGCGATTTTTCCAGGCGCAACAGCGACAGCGGCACGCCGATATCGTTGTTGAAGCTCGCCTCGCTCGCCAGCGTGGCCAGCTTCCGGCGCAATACCGAGGCAATCAATTCCTTCACCGTTGTTTTGCCATTCGAGCCGCCGACGCAAATCACCGGCAGGTGGAATTCCCGCCGGTAAGCCGCCGCGAACCGGCCCAGCGCGGCGCGCACATCGTCCACGGCCAGCACGGCGCAATCGGCCAGGGGCACGGATCCCGCCTTGGACCGTTCCACTACGACCGCGGCAACATTCTTGCTGGCGGCCTCGGCCAAAAAATCGTGGCCGTCAAAATGTTCGCCCTTGATGGCAAAGAACAGGTCGCCCGGCTGCGCGCGGCGCGAATCGGTGGAGACATTTTTCACCAAGGTGCTCCCCGAGCCGCGACGGATTTCTCCGCCGCACGCTTGGGCGACAAATTTCAAAGAACGCGCTTCCACAAAATTACTTCAACAAAAATGTCGCAGTGACCACCGCGGCGATTGTCTTGGACCGCCAGAAACAGGCCGGCGAGCATGCCAAAAAATTGCGGACGGGAATTATTCATGATTCTTCAAAGAGTTTGGCCCGCCGGCCACGAGCGGAACTGCATTGGTCAATCCGGGCGTCTTGTCCGGCGGAATGTTCAAGTAGCTGGCGCAGCGCTCGGCGATGTCGCGGAAGACCGGCCCGCAAACCTGGCCGCCGTAATAGCCTTCCTTCGGCTCGTCCATGACCACCGAAATGCAAAGTTGGGGATCATCCGCGGGGAAAAAGCCGAGGAACGAGGCGAAATATTTCCCCTTTTCGTAGCCTTCCGGCCCGACTTTCTGGGCCGTGCCGGTCTTGCCGGCCACCGTGTAATCCTTCATGGCGGCGCCGGGCGCCGTGCCTTGAGGCGTTGGCACCGTTTTGAGTGCCTCGACGATCAGCCGGTCCGCGGCGTCGCTGATGACCTGTCGCACGCGTTGCGGTGCGTAGGGCTGCACCAGGTTGCCGGCGCGGTCCTCCAGGCGGCTCACGAGCATGGGTCGCATGAGCCATCCGTCGTTGGCAATGGCACCCATGGCCATGAGCATTTGCAACCGGGTCACCGCCACGCCTTGTCCCATGGGGATCTGCGCGATGGACACCTTGCTCCAATCTTTCACCGGATACAATATTCCCCGCACCTCGCCGGGCAGGGGAATGCCGGTGCGCTCGCCGAACCCGTAGGCCATGGCATAATCGTAAAGCCGGTCCGCGCCGAGGCGGATGCCGATCTTGGCGGCGCCGATGTTCGATGACTTGGTGATGATGCTTTCAGTGGTCAGCACGCCGAAGGGCTCGTGATCGTGCAACACGCGGCCGGCAAAGGCGAATTGCCCATGCTCGCAGTCAAAGCAATCGTTCAAATGCACCGCGCCGTCGTTCAGCGCGCCGGAGACGACGACGATCTTGAAAGTCGAGCCGGGCTCCATCACGTCGCAGATGACGCGGTCGCGGCGGGAGTCGGCGGTTGCGGCGCCGGGTGCGTTGGGATCGAAGTTGGGCAGCGTGGCCATGGCGAGGATTTCGCCCGTGCGCGGGCGCATGGCGATGCCGGTGATGCTGATGGGCGTGTGCTTCTGCATCGCGTCAGCCAGTGCGGCCTCGACGATGTGTTGGATGACGGCGTCCAGCGTGAGAACCACGTTCAAACCGTCGCGCGGAGTCACGTCCTCGTCGCGCCGCGAGACCAGTTCGCGCCGTTGACGGTCGGTCTCGGTCACGCGCCAGCCGGCCACACCGCTTAAGGCGGAATTGAGCACCAGCTCAATGCCGTCCCGCCCCGCCAGACGGGTGATGCGGTTGCCGTCCACGGTGACGTCCTCCGAACCAACGGACCCGAGGACGTGCGCGGCGAGCGGGCCGTTGGGATAGATCCGCAACTGGTCAGACTCGGCAAAAATCGCCCCCTGGCGCAAGTCGCTTAAAAACTGGCGGTCCGGTTTGGACAATTTTTTTTCGTCCACGCCAAAAGACAGGTTGGTCATGGCCGCCTGAATTTTCTGCCAGGTGTCATCCGGGACGTTTTTTTGGAGGCGAACGTAAAACAGGCCGTTGGTGAGGAGTTGGCCGCGGTCATTTCTGGAGACGTGGGGAACAAGGCGTTGGCAAAGGTCGGCCTCATTCACGCCCAGCAGCGGCGCGAGCGCGTGGGCGACCACATCCTGCTCCCCGCCAATCAGGGAGGGGTTGGCGCAAACAATTTTTACCGGGGTGGTGGTGGCCAGCAGGTTGCTGTTGGCGTCCAGTATGTCGCCGCGGCGCGGGGCCTTGAAGAAATCGCGCTCGGTGTTCTCGCGCGCGAGGCGGGACAGTTGGTCATGGCGCAGCACCTGCAGATCCACCAGCCGGTAACCCAGCCCGACAAACGCCGCGGCCAGCAGGATTGCCAGCGACCAGACCCGTCGCAGTTGCAATTGATTGCTCATGTCCAAACTTGCCCAACCGTTGCACAGGCACCCAGCCTGTGGATCTCAAAGTTTCAATGGCCAGCCACCCGCGGCGGTCGGTTCCTCTTACCAACCACGTCGCGGGCGGCGGCCAAAATGGTTTTATGGCGCTGCCTCGGCCGTTAAGCGCGCGTCGTCGTCGCTGGCCGAATTAGTCGCGGCCGGCACCGCTGGCGAAGGTTCAGGCAGCCGCCAGATTTGTGAGGGCTGCGCCGGCGCCAGACCGAGATTCAACTCCCGCGCGCGCCGGTCCAGCATGGACGGCGAACGCAGCATGGCGAGCTGGTCACGCAGCTTCTGGTTCGTGTCTTTCATTTGCGCCAATTGGCTTTCGCGCTGCCGGATTTGCTGGCCCAGTTGGTAAATCTGGCCCTTCTGCCAGACGTAACCCACGGCCGAACCGCCGAACAAAAAACACAGCAATACCACCTTCAGCACCGGGCCGAAGTGAATGGCCGCCGATTGACTTTTTCGATTCTTCGCCATCTCAATCTTCTTTTCTTTCTCGTCCTAGACTTCACGCTCCAATCTTCTCCATCACCCGCAATTGCGCGCTGCGGCTGCGCGGATTGGCATTCAACTCGTCTGCGCCCGGCGTGATGGCCTTTCGGTTCACCCATCTCAGCTCCGCCGGCCGGGGCGCGCGCAATTCCGGCACGTCCACCGTGCCGGCAAAAGTATAGCCCCGCGCCCGTTCACGCCCGAATTGCTTCACCACGCGGTCTTCCAGCGAGTGAAACGTGATCACCGCCAGCCGCCCGCCGGGCTTCAAAATTTTCATCGCTCCGTCCAAACCGCGGGTCAAAGACCCAATCTCATCGTTCACTGCGATCCGCAACGCCTGGAACACGTGCGTGGCGGGATGCGTCCGGCTTCCCGCCCGCGGACAAATCCGGCCAATCAAGTCCGCCAGTTGCCGCGTCGTCGCGAACTGGTTCAGTTCGCGGTCCTGGACGATGGCCCGCGCAATGCGCCGCCCGTTGGGTTCGCCACCCAGTTCCCAAAAAATCCTTGCCAGTTCGTCCGCACTGGCGTGGTTCACCAGGTCCGCCGCCGTTTCCGCCTGCCGGGTGTCCATCCGCATGTCCAGCGGGCCGTCCTGCTGGAAGCTGAACCCGCGCGCCGGCGAATCCAGTTGCGGCGAACTCACTCCCAAATCCAACAGCACCCCATCGCAACTGGCCGCCGGGACCCATTGCGCCAGGTCGGCGAAATTCCCGCGGCGGATATCAAACCGGCCGGCGAATTCCGCCAGGCGCCGGGTTGCCGCTTCAACCGCGGCCCCATCGCGATCGCACCCAAACAACCATCCAGTCGGCGAGGTCGCGGCCAAGATGCGCGCCGCGTGCCCAGCCCCACCGATCGTACCGTCGGCGTAGTGGCCGCCCGGTTGCGGCTTCAGTGCCGCGAGCACCTCCGCCGCCATCACCGGTCTGTGAACGAAATCGGGCACTGCGCATTGTCCGGGTCAAGTCGTTTCCACTTTAAACAGGCGTTCCCCAAAAAAGCTCCACGGCTTTTTGGGCGACACCTCGGCCGGCCCCAGCGCGCCGCCGCCGGAACGGGATTTGAGCGGAACCACTTCCACATCCACATCACTGAGGTCGTTCCGCAAAACTTTTACCGTGTCCAATGAAAGTTCGGACTGCATCACGGCTTTGCCTTGGCTGGCCGATGGCGACTGCCCGCCGCCAAAGGGATTGAGATGGCTCACCCACGCCGGCCGCCGGACCACCGGTTTGGCTGGTGCCGCCTTTTGGGTCGTCACTGGCAGAGGGTTGAGCGCTGCTCCATTTGCCGGGGTTTCGGCTTGTCGCTCTCTTGGCGAACCATTCATGACCGTGTCCTTTAGCCCTCCCGCTGCCCCGTTTCGGTAGGACGAGGGAAGAAGGGTGGGCACCGGCCTTCGCAACGGAGCTACAGCTTGGCGGGGGGCATTAGGCGCGGTCTGGTTGCCCAAATGCCTGGCCGCCGATTCGGGCGCCTTGGTTGCGGCTGCCGCAAACGGGTTTCTGGGCGAAATAAATTTGGGCAGGTAAAATCGCTTGTCGGGATGAAACGGGCTTTCGCCGTTTCGCCCAAGCCCGAGGCTTTTTCCCGCCGCCAACAGTGTTCCCAGTTTCATAATCATCACTCCATGAGTTTGAAGGCTTCGGGCGCCAACACCGCGTCGGCGGCCTGGACCTTCTTGTATCGTTCCGAATTCCAGATTTCAAACCGGTCCAGCAAGCCGACCAGAACCACTTCCCCCGTCAGTCGCGCGCCGCGCGCCATTTCATCCGGCAGGCAGATCCGGCCTGACTTGTCCACCGTCGCCTGTGCCGAACTGCCGCCGATGGTGCGTTTCAAAGCGCTTTTTTTCGGGTCGCTGTTCGGCATCGCATCAATGGACTGCATCAGTTTCGCCATGGTCGTGGGCGGCAGGGCCCGCACGCACGGCCCCACCCCGTCCTTCGGCCAAAGCATCAACGTCAACTCCACCTCGGGCTCCCCGGGCCGCCACTTGGCCGGAATCTGCAAACGCCGCTTCTCATCCACCCCGTGCCGGAAGCACGAGTTGTAATAAGCCGGCTCTTTAATCTTGCTGCTATCCATTTCTATTCACAGGGAAACGACTGAACGGCCTTTTTCCCCACAACGCCCCACTATTACCCATTTTGACCCACTTCGTCAACAAAAAAATTCAGTTTTCACCGCCATTTATTCGGAAGTTATTCACAGGTTCAACCAGGCCCTGAATTGGCAAATATTCAAAGGGCGGCAAACTGCGCGCGGTGCTTGAAAGTTGAATTCCAAAACTCGAAACTGGCGCCCGTGCGAACCGCAGACTTTGATTTCAATTTGCCGCCGGAATTGATCGCGCAACGCCCCGCGCCCCGGCGGGATGCGTCGCGGCTGCTGGTGCTGCACTGCGGCAGCGGCCAAATCGAACACCGGCGATTCGCCGATTTGGCGGACTTTTTGCGCGCGGGCGACGTGCTGGTGTTGAACGATTCGCGGGTGATCCCCGCGCGATTGCACGGCGCCAATGCGCGAACCGGCGGCCGCTTCGAAATGCTCCTGCTCGAGGAGCAGGCGGTCAATGATTGGCTGGCGCTGCTGCGGCCCGCCAAACGGGCGCGGGCCGGCACGGAGATCAGGATTGACGCGCCCGAGGCAATCCGGCGCCGTGGCATTCAAAATCCAACGGTGGTGGTGGTGGAAAAACATTCCCAGGGACAATGCCGGCTGCGATTTAATGGCGTCAGCGACGTCAAAGACATTCTGGATGAAGTGGGGGAAACGCCGCTGCCTCCTTATATCCACCGTGATCACGAGCACCCGGAAGACCGTGAGCGTTACCAAACGGTGTATGCCCGAAACGCCGGGTCGGTGGCCGCGCCGACCGCGGGCTTGCATTTCACGCCGGACCTGCTGGAGCAGATTCGCAGGCGTGGCGTGGAGGTCTGCTTCGTCACCTTGCACGTGGGGCTCGGCACTTTTTTGCCGGTGAAGACGGAATCCCTGGCGGCGCACAGAATGCACGAAGAGCGTTTTGAGATGGGGGAGGAAACCGCGCACCGGGTGAACGACGCCAAACGGACCGGACGGCGGGTGATCGCCGTTGGCACCACCAGTGTGCGCGTCCTGGAAAGCGTGGCGGCGCAAAATGGTGGAAGAATGGCAAAAACCTCAACAAAAACGGCCATTTTTATCCACCCGCCTTTTCGATTTCAAATCGTGGACGGCTTGCTGACGAACTTCCATCTGCCGCGTTCGACGCTGCTGATGCTGGTGAGTGCGTTTGCCGCCCCGGCGGAGGCAAACGGGGAACGGGGACGCGACCTGGTTTTGGCCGCCTATGCGGCCGCCATCCATGAACGTTACCGCTTTTTCAGCTATGGCGATGCGATGCTGTTGTTATGAGCTCGGAATCCAAAGTTCGAAATTCAACCTTGCCGTTCGTGCTGGTGAACATGGCGATGACGGCGGACGGGAAAATCGCTACGGCCAACCGAAACTGGTCATCCTTTGGCAGCGACCGCGACCGGGAGCACATGTTGGAACTGCGGGCAACGGCGGATGCCGTCATGTGCGGGGCGCGCACCGTGAATGCAGGGCGGGTTGTCCTGGGACCGGGAGCGGCGAAATACCGGCAGCGGCGGCTGCGGGGGGGATTGGCTGAGTACAATCTGCGCATCATTGTCAGCGGGTCCGGCGCCGTTGATCCGCGCGCCGAAATTTTCCGGCACCGATTTTCGCCAATTATCGTGCTCACCTCGGGGCGGGCGTCCGCGGCCAGGCTCCGCGGGTTGCGGGCCGTGGCCGACGAAGTCGAGGTTTGCGGAACGGACGAAATCAATTTTCCGGCCGCCTTGCGCTGGTTGCGCGCCAAATGGAAGGTTCGACGCTTGCTGTGTGAAGGAGGCGGTGAGTTGAATGGCGCCTTGTTCCGCGCCGGACTGGTGGATGAACTGCATCTGACGATTGGCGGGGTAATTTTGGGCGGCGATGGTGCGCCAACCATTGCCGACGGGAGGGGTTTCCGGCGGCTGGCAGGGGCGGCATTGTTCAAACTCCAATCGTTCAAACTGATTGGTTATGAGGGATTTGCGGTGTTACGGCGGATGCCGTGGCGATGAATAATCCACAACTTATTCACAGCCACTCCGAGCCATAAAACCCTTCCGCTCCCGCAGATTTTCGCCTCCTGGACGTTGAATGCCCCGATCCAGGGTTTCTTTCCGTGAACCGGGGGAACATCGAACATCGAACATCGAACATCGAATGAAAGCAAAGAGCCCTCACCTCACCCCGACCCTCTCCCCTCCCATCCGATGGGAGCGGAGAGGGGAGAGCCAGCGGGCGCAGCGGGTGACTCGGGAGACTGGCAGCTTGCGACAGGTTCAGGGGTTCAATGCGTGAACTTTTTCGGGAAATTCTCTCCCATCAGAATGGGCGAGGGAAAAGGAGAGGGAACCGGCCTTCGCTCTGAAGCTTCGGCCCGGCAGGCAGCAGGTAGCGAGCGCACCTGGCTCGGGAGACTGGCAGCTTACGTCAGGCCGGGCCGGCAAACGCGTGACGGATGATCGGGCAAAAAATTCTTACTTGACGATCAGGGACTCATAATGTAAAGAAGTACGAATACAGATTATAAGTGACCCTAGGCCTAAAGGGGGGAGGAGGTCGGCGCATGAACTTGGTGGTTTTACTGCACAGAGGCAGTTCGAGAGCGGAGGTGTCTGGCGCCCACGTGGACCCGTTGGGACGAAGGAATGGAGCGGTTCCATTCATCGTCATCCTGGGGCTCGTGCTGGTCGCGCGCAACGGCGGCAGCGCGCCGTTCGCGGGTCCCAACCTGCAAATCCAGGCCACGAACAACACTGCGCTGGTATCCTGGTCAGGCAGCGGCTACTGGCTGCAAGCGGCACAGGATCTGTCCTCGCCGCTTGACTGGTACAACGCGCCGTGGACCGTAGCCGGTGCCGGGCCGCAGTTCTCTTCCACGGTGCCGATGGTTCCCAACGCGCTTTTCTTTCGGTTGGTGTCGTCGCCGTTTCTGCCGCCGCCCGCCGGATTGACCGCGCAATCGGGCGACAGCGTGATGTATGTCAACTGGGACGCCGTTTCCAACGCGGTGACCTACAATCTTTATTTCGCCTCCCAACCGGGCGTGACGCCGGCCAATTACCAGTCGCTGGCCAACGGGGCGGAGCTGCAAAGCATCACCCAACCGCAGGTGGTGCTGGACAGTCAAACGCTGGTTACCGGATTGAGCTATTACTTCGTGGCGACGGCCGTGGACACGAACGGCGAGAGCACTTATTCCAACGAAGGCTCGGACGTATTTGGGCCGCACGGAGAGGTTCACGGTTCGTTTTACACGATCCTTACGAACGGTGCGACGACCAGCGAGATGTTTGTGCCCGGTGTGGCCGTATCCCTGGTCAACCAGAGCAGTGGAACGACGGCGGCCCAGGTGACGACCGACAGCCAGGGCCAGTTTCTGGCCGCGGACGTGCCGGAGGGAACTTACCAACTTTCCTGGAGCGCCCCGGGATTCCCTGCCGGCGCCCTTCCGGAGTTGGTGGTGCTCAGCAACGATGTCGCCGCTCTGCCACCGGAGGAGATTGAGCCGCTGGCCGGACCGAGCGCCGGCCTCGTCTTTGGCCAGGTCACGCTGCTGGACGGGAGCGTTCCGGTGTTTGACACCAATCCGTTTGGGACGTCCCTTGCGACGACGGTATCGCTCACGGACAGTGCCGGGCGGATGGTTCGCTCCACGAGCGCCAACGCGTTTGGGCAATATCTGCTTACGGACTTGCCAGTCACGAATTTGACGCTGACGGGGACCGCCGAAGCCGCGACGGTTTCGACCAACATAAACACCAGCGTCGTGGGTGAGGCCAATCTCGTCCTGACGGACGCGCCGCCGGTGATTCAAAGCGTGGTGGCATGGTGGAACGGACAAGTCGTGCAGCATGCGCCGACCGGGGCGGTGGTGCAATTGACCGTGACGGCGACGGACCCGCAGAACTACCCTCTGCATTACGCGTGGCTCGGCGGGCCGGGCGCCGCGGGATTGGTCAGCGTGGATTCATCCAATGTGATGCTAACCTTGCCGGACACCAATTGCCTGGCGGAAGCTTACGTGGAAGTGAGCGACGGCCATGCCGGCTACGCCGACGGCCAGGTGAATTTGAACGTCGAAGGTCAAATGACCTTCGACGGATACGTGCAGGACACCAACGGGAACGCCATTGCCAACGCCTTCGTCAGCGTCAATTCGACTTCGGCTTTGACCGACACCAACGGTAGCTTCGAGCTGACACTGCCGTTTAGCCAGGATCAATTCCTGCTCAACATCACCGCCGCAGGCTATACGCCGTATTCCGAGGAGCTGGACGATTCCGCCAACGGCGACACGTATCAGCTCGTTCCGCTATCGCCCAATTGCACGATCTGGACGGGGGCGCCGACGGCGTTTCCCGACGCGTATGGCACGACGGTAATTCTGGAGTCCAACTCGCTCGACTCCGTGCCGGGCGTGCCCTACTACGGCCCGATTTGCGTTTCCATCGCCACCTACGATCCGTGCGCGGACGTACCGCCGTATCCGGCCGGAAACACAGCCATTGATGATCTGGGCAATACCAATTGGATTACACCGCAGGCCACGGCCTTGGTCATGATCACCGACGGGAGCGGCAATCCGCTTTTGTGCGACACGAATCAGCCGCCGACGCTCATCCTGCCGCTGGGCCAGAGCTGTACGCCATTGACCAACGCGCCGTGCGTGGTGCCGGCATGGGTTTGGGACCCGACCAATGAAGTGTGGCAGATGACGGGGCTGACCACGAACCAGGCTGCCGATTGCGCGTCCGGTCCGTTTATGGGGCCGATGCTGCAAATGGGATTGCAGGCGGCGGCGGCGCCGGCCGGCAAGTGCAGGGTCTCCATTGAAGTTGATCGCACCATCAATCTGCCGGTGGTGCTCCGGATTTCTTCGCAGGCCGCCCCCATTGAAATCAACGAGGAAACCGCCGCCAGCCTCGCCGCGGGGGTTGAGGTTCCCGTCAACCAGCCGATCACCTTTCAATTGCTGAACCCCAAGGAAGCGCCCAACGTTTATTACACCAATCCCAACAACGCCAACACGCTGCGCCCGGACAACAATAAGACCGTGATTCTGAAGGTCGTCAAAACGTTCACCCAGGACAGCAGCCTCACGCTTGGCCTGTCTGCGCAGATTCCACTGCTGACGGCCAATCGCGTCCAGTCCCAGAATCAGTTCCTGACCTACAACGATCAGGCCATAACAACGACCCCGGCCAACCTGCCCGGCGGCCCGGTGGACGTCTATTACTCGGCCATTGGGTTTCCGATGGGTAAAACGTTTTTGGATTGGTTGCGGAAGGACGGGTTCATCAATCCGCCGAACGGAACCTTTCCGCAAAACTACGTGGAGGACACGAGCGCGCTTTACTTCAACGCGACGGATTTGGGATTTGCGCGCTCGATGCACATGAAGACCTCGCCCGGGGTTGACGGGAAAACGAACATCGCTTTTTACGTGGTCAACTACACCGCCATGCAGGACGCGCCGGCGGAGCCCACGGGAGACAGCAAGGCGGTGGCCACGGTGGCGATGGATTACGCGGCCACCATCACGACCAACGCACCCGGCAATTATACGACCAATCGTTACACCAAATTCTACGTGTTCGGGTTTTTGCAGGGGGGATTCAGCGCCACCATGGGCCTGCGACGCAATGCGGACCTGGACGGGGCCGGTGCCAAAATCGTTCCGAACCTTTGTGTCACGTGCCACGGTTCGCAGGCGCCGACCTTCAAGCAATTGCCGGCGGGGCGGGGCTGGAGTGTTTCCAACCCGGACGTGAAAGGGTATTTCATTCCCTTCGATCTGCAATCGTTCACCTATAAACAGGGGTTGGGCGTGCAACAGTCGGCACTACGCACGCTGAACGCCGGGATTTACCAATGGACACCGCTTACGGCTGCCCTGTCGGAGTTGCTGCAAGGCTGGTACGGCAGGCCGCTCACCAGCGGCAACAACAACGCCTTTGTCACCGGGTTTGTTCCCGCCGGCTGGAACACCAACGCCACCCAACAAGCGCTCTATACGGGTGTGGTGGGCATCTCGTGCCGCGGATGTCACACCGAGCGGCCGTCTTATCCCTTTAACACTTTTGGCAGCCTCAATGCCTCATCGGCCACTGCGGAAAACCTGGTGTGCAGCGAACTGGTGATGCCCAACGCGCAGCGGACCTTCACGATATTCTGGGGCAGCATGGCGGCCAACCTCATCGCCAACGGGGTGGTGCCCAACCAGCCGATGCTGTTGACGAACCAGTTTGGATGGGCGCCGTGTCCGGCGCCAAACCCGTGACGTAGTTGGCAGCCTGTTGAAATAGTAGGGGACGACGTAAGGAGTCTCTGACTTGTCTCTCAAAACCCCAAGAAATTTGAGACTCGTCACCGGCATTCGCTTGGGAGCTACGGCCAGGCAGGTCTCGTCTCCTACGAAAAATCAAATTTTTCAATGGCAGGGAATTCGGAAACGGAGCGGCGGGGCCGTCCTCAGGGGTGGCGCAGGTTCCAGCGGGTTGCGCTTGCGGTGAAGTATGCTACAATATCTTATGTACTCTATAAGCCAATCACAGACAAAAGACGGGGCCTCCGACAAAGCGCAACCGCCGGAAAAGGTGCGGCCCTCCGGCCACATGGTTTGGGTGCAGTGCAAGGGTTACCGGTGCCTGGCTTTTCGTGACGAGCAGGACCGGTGGGTTAACTTTTACAGTGGCGAAAGGCTGACGGATTTCGTGCGGGTGATTCACTAAACCAAGGAATCTCTAAGCCACGACCAATTCGGATTTTTCAGACCAGACCATTTTGCCGGCGACGATGGTCGCGGTGGCGCGACCTTTGAGGGACCAGCCCAGAAACGGACTGTTTTTTGACTTGCTGGCGCTTTCCCCGACACGAAACATCCATTCGCGGTCGGGATCGAAGACGGTTATGTCGGCATCTGCGCCGACCGAGAGGGTGCCTTTGGCCAAATGCAGCAAGCGCGCCGGGTTGACCGTGTATTTGGCGATCAAATCGGACAACGACACGCGTTGGGTGTGATAAAGTTGCATGAGGGACAGGGCCAGTTCGGTTTCCAGGCCGACGATGCCGAACGGCGCGTAATCGAACTCGACTTCCTTCTCGTAATCGCAGTGCGGCGCGTGGTCGCTGCACAATATTTCAATGGTGCCATCGGCCAGGCCTTCCAGAATGGCGTCCCGGTCCCGGGCGGCACGCAGCGGTGGATTCATTTTGAAGTTCGTGTCGTAGGAAGGCCAGGCGGGCAAGTCCCGGGCGCCAACTTGCGAGTTCGGAGTCCGAAAAACCTGCCGGCCGTCGGTGGACCAGAATTTGTCGCTGCCGGCAATGGCGGCGTCGGTGAGGGTGAAATGGTGGGGGCACGCCTCGCCGGAAACGGGGAGGCCGCGATTTTTGGCGGCGCGCAGCAGGGCCACGCTGCCGGCCGCGCTCAGATGCTGGCAGTGAATTTGGGCGCCGGTGAGTTCGGCCAGCAGAATGTTGCGCGCCACGATGACTTCCTCGCCCGCGGACGGCCATCCGCGCAAGCCCAGTCCGGTGCTCCAGTAGCCTTCATGCATCACGCCGTCAGTGACCAACGAATAATCCTGGCAATGGTCCATCACGGGCAGGCCGAACATTTTGGCATATTCGCAGGCGCGGCGCATGAGTTCGTGATTCTGAACGCAGTGCCCGTCGTCAGTGATGGCGACAACGCCGGCGCGTTTGAGGCCGCCGATGGGGGCGAGTTCCTCGCCGGCGATGTTTTTGCTGATGGCACCGGCGACGAGGACATTGACGACGCCTTGTTTGGCGGCGCGTTGGTGGATGAGAGCGACGGTGCCGGCGTTGTCAATGGTGGGCGTGGTGTTGGGCATGCAGACGACCGAGGTGAACCCGCCACGAGCGGCGGCGGCGGTGCCGGTGGCGAGGGTTTCCTTGGTCGTCTGGCCGGGTTCGCGCAAGTGAACGTGCAAATCAATGAGACCGGGACAAACGACGAGGCCCGCGGCATCCAGCCGCTCAACCTCGCGCGGCGCCTGTTTGGCGGCGTCGGGGCCAACGGCGGCGATTTTGCCATCGGAAATCAAAAGGTCCATTTTGGCGTCGAGCCGGTTGGCCGGGTCCACGACGCGTCCGCCGGAGAGAAGCAACGCTGCCATGCGGGGCGAGGATAACGGCGGGAAGAGGAGGAGCAAAGAACAAATGGCGCAGGACGTTTTATGGCACGGCCACGCGCAACCGGCCGGGTTCGATGGAAAAGGCCGCGGGCAGATGCCCGGCCCATTCACCGTCCAGTTCGAACGCGGCGGCGGTTTGGCTGGACAGCTCAAATTTCTCCGCGCGCATCCGTTTGGCTACGGTGGCCGGCAAACGCCGCCGCAGCAGCAAATCCGGCAGACAACGCAGGAATACCGTCCAGCGAACACGCGGAAATATGCACAGTTCCAGATGCCCGTCGCATAAATCCGCCGGCGGGAAAACGGCGAACGGGCCGCCGTAAAAGCGTCCATTGCCGGCCAGAACCAATTCGCCCGATTCGACCTTGCCATTGGCGCGGACGGTGACGGCGGGTTTCGTCTCGCGCAAGGCCTTCAACCCGGCTAAAACGTAGGCCAAAGGGCCGATTTTTTGCTTCAGCGGCCAGTCCATCAGTTCGATGGCGCGGGCGTCGAAACCTGCGCCGGCGAGTTGGACAAAATATTTCCGTTGTGGGGCACCGTTCAGGGAGAAGTCCACACGGGGCAAAGCCAGACGCGCTTCATGGCCGCGTTGCAAGACCCCCCAAGCGCCTGTCAGGTTGAGCGGGATTTTGAGTTCGCGTGCAAACACGTTCACGGTGCCCAACGGCAACACGCCCAGGCGTGTCCGCGTAAAACCGTCCGGCGCGTCACCGAGGCCGTTGAGGACCTCGTTCACCGTGCCGTCGCCGCCGGCGGCGGCGATGAGTTCAAATCCGTCGGCGACCGCCTCTGCGGCCAGCCGCCGCGCATCACCCGGTGCGGTGGTGGCTTTGAAGGCCGCCTGGCCGGACAGGGCATCGAGGTGATGGCGAAAGCGCCGCGCCTTGTTGCCGCGCGCGGCCGGATTGAAGATCACGCAGATGCGCACGCTGAAAATCATTCCAAAAACGGGGTTGGAATTGAATCCCGAAATGGAATGATTCAGCGGCAAGGGTGCATCCGACAAGTTTCCCCGGCGCGCGGCCTTCAGGCCGCTTCGGCACACGAAAGCAGTTGGATCAAACAATGGAGGTATCAGCGGGCGGTGCGGAAGCGGCGTAAACGCGGCGCGCCGCGAGGCTTTGCGTTTGGAGGAGCTTCCCAGATGCACAACAGCGGCAATGACAACTACCTGGCTCGGCATTGACTTGCGCTCGCGGCGGATTTTCTCGAAACTGGCGGCGTGAACGAAGTCAATCATTGGAAGGTGCCCAAGTGGCCCTTCTTTCTCGCCGACGCGCTACTGCTGGTTTTCGCCGGTTTCATTGCGTGGAAAGCGCAACATCCGCTGGGCCAATGGGAGGCTGCCGGGTGCTTTGGCGTGGCCGCCCTGGGGGTGGTGCTGGGCATCCTGCCGTTTGTCCTGGATTATCGCACGGCCAGCAAGCTGGTGGACGTGAACGCGCTGGGGGCAGTGGCAGAGAAGATTCAAAACCTGGAGTCGGTTGCAGCCCGGATTGACGCCGCCACCAACGAATGGGTGAATGTGCAAACGCAGGCCGAAAAAATTTCCACGGGTGCCAAGGAGATCGGCGACCGGATGGCCGGGGAAGTCCGCGGATTCAGTGAGTTCATGCAGAAGATCAATGACCGGGAGAAGGCCACGCTCCGTTTGGAGACCGAGAAGCTGCGCCGTGGCGAGGTCGAATGGTTGCAGGTACTCGTGCGCGTGCTGGATCACGCCTTCGCGCTGAACGCTGCGGCGGCCCGTTCCGGCCAGGCCCAGGTGGCCGAGCAAACGGCCAGTTTTCAGAACGCCTGCGTGAGCGCCGTGCGCCGCGTCGGCTTGGTGCCGTTCCTGGCGGCGCCGGATGAACCGTTTAATGCCGAGCGGCACAAGGTTGTGGACGGGGAAACGGAGTCTCCGGCAGGCGCGGTCGTGGCCGAGACGGTGGGGGCGGGCTACACGTTTCAAGGCCGGCTGCTGCGTCCGGCATTGGTGCGCCTGCAGGATAAGCCCGCCGGTACCGCGACCGGCGATGATGAAGCCGGTTCGTCCAAACCGCCGCACGCGGAAAGCCAGCCAGACCAGCTTCCGCTCTGAAAACGCGGGAGCGCGCTGGAGTTGAACGTGGCCGGAGCCGCCGGCAATTCAAGCCGCCGCCAAATCCGCCTCCAGAGGCTTGTTTTTTTTGAAGCGGCTCACGCCCATGACACTGAAGCCGATGACCTTGCCCTTCGCGTCCACCCGCTCCATCACGGCGTCATGCTTGGTCGCCTTCTCATAGCCAGCCGCATCGGAAAAACGGACTTCCAGAAAGTCCGCTTCCCCGTCGAACCACACTTTTACTTTGTCGGCCATAAATCTTCTCCGGCTTTCGGTTTGTCGGTCAGATAAGCCGTGACCACAAACGCATCCTGCTCTCCATATTTAACCACAACACACAACCATTTGCCACCCACAATTGTTTGCGCGTAAGACTCGTAAAACAAACGCACGGCGTCATCCGAACGTGAACGGCGTACCAGTTGCGGCTCGCGCAGCACCCGTTCAATCTCCGCTCCCATGCCGTTCATTTCCGGATGCTCCAGAATGTGCGCCAATCGCTCGTCCGTGAGCCGGACTTGGTGGCCAAAACAATCGGCAAGCATTTTCATAATTTTCCAGAAAATGCCTCCGGCAGCAAGGCGGCGGGCAATTTACTGATGGCGTCCAGTTGCTCGGCTAGCGTTTGGCGCAGCCGCTCCGCCAATGTCATTTGGTCCGATTGCTGTGTGGCGTGGCGCTTGGAGTTTCCATTCGTATTCGACTTTCCGGACGGGCCTGTCATGTGCCAAGACGGTAGCGAAATACCCAATGTGTCCTGATTTCGGTAAGGCGTGTCACTCCGTGCGCGCCGTCTGGTAATGCACAACCCATTGTCCGACCCACCACGATCGCGGCGGGCAGAGGACTGCCCGCCCTACCCACAAGGTAGGGCGCGCCACTCCCCCCGACATCGGATGTCGGGGTCCGTGGGCGCCGTCGTCTCGTGAGTGTACCCAGGTTTACGGAGAAGTGGGAGGGCGGGAACGGCGGAAAAAAGGCGGCGGTGAACGCGCCGCAGTCCAGACGCTTCGCGCGGGCCTACGGACTGAGCGAGCCGGTGCGGAACTAATTGCTTTTTTTGCCCCCGGTCGTTGGTTTCGCGGCCAATTGCCTCTCCAATTCGGCTACGCGTCGGAGCAATTCCGGGAGATGCTGCAGCGCGATCATCTGGCGTTTGGCCTCACGATCGCGTTGCGCCGGGATGCCCAACCATTTTTCACCGTCGGGTATGTCATGCATCACGCCGGCCTTTGCGGCCACGATCACCTGGTCGCCGATTTTCAAGTGGCCCGCCACGCCGACCTGCCCGGCCAGCACGACGTAATTGCCCAGTTTGGTGCTCCCGGCAATGCCCGCCAGCCCGACGACAATGCAGTGCTCGCCGATTTCGACGTTGTGCGCAATCTGGACGAGGTTGTCAATTTTGGTGCCGCGGCCTATCACGGTCGAACCGAGCGCGCCGCGGTCAATCGCCACATTGGCCCCGATTTCCACGTCGTCACCGATGATGACGTTGCCGATTTGCGGCACCTTGCGGTGGATGCCGTCGTCCTGCACATAGCCAAAACCGTCGGAACCAATGACGGACCCGGCGTGGATGCGGACGCGGGCGCCGATTTGGGTGTGCGCATAAACCGTCACACTGGGGAACAAGTTGACGTCGTCGCCGAGCCTGGAATCGTCGCCCACAAAATTGGCGCCCTGCAAGACGGCTCGGTCGCCGATTTGGACGCGTTCGCCGACCACGCAAAACGGTCCGAGGTGGGCACTGGGAGCGACGCGGGCGCTGGCGGCGATGATGGCGGTGGGATGAATGCCCGGAGGGCGGGCGGGTTCGGGAAAAAACAGGCCCATGGCGCGGGCGAAAGCGATGCGGGCATTGGCGACACGAATCAGAATTTTCTTCGTCGAGGAAAAGCGCCGGTCGGCAATGATGGCGGTGGCGGCGCTCTGTTCGGCGCGGGCGAAGTAGTCTTCGTTCTCGGCGAAGGTGAGGTCGCCGGCTTGGGCGCGGTCGGCGGGGGCAAAGCCGCGGAGCACGGTTTGCGGGTCACCGATCACCTCACCTTTAAGTTTTTCTGCTATTTCAGCGGCGGTAAATGACATAATTCGATTTTGATGATTAGCGGTTGACTTCGCTAATCCGCCCTACTATAAAGATGGTTGGATTCAGTTCAACCCTAGTTTGCATGGCAAAAACTCTGCGTGTCGGGCTAATTGGCTACCGCTTCATGGGCAGGGCGCACTCAAACGCCTGGCGGCAGGCGCCGCGCTTTTTTGGTCTCAAGGCGAACGTGGAGCTTCACACCATCTGCGGCCGCAACACCGCCGGCGTGCAGGCCGCGCGCGCGCAACTGGGCTGGCAGCACGCCGCGACCGATTGGCACGAGGTCGTGGAGTCGCCGTTGATTGACATCGTGGACATCGTCACGCCGCCGCATCTTCACGCGGAGATGGCCATCGCCGCGGCAAAAAACGGCAAACACGTGTTATGCGAAAAGCCGATGGCGATGAATGTCAAGCAAGCCGAGGCCATGCTGGCCGCGGCGCACCGGGCCAAGGTTGTCCACATGGTTTGCCACAACTACCGGCGGGTGCCGGCGATTGCGCTGGCCAAACGGATAATAGCCGAAGGCGCGCTGGGGCGGATTTACCATTTTCATGCCCGCTATGCGCAAGATCGCCTGGCGGACCCGGAATTTCCGCTGGATTGGAAATTGCAAAAGGAAACCAGCGGCGCCGGCGTTCACAGCGACATCAATTCGCATCTGATTGACCTGGGGCGCTACCTGGTGGGCGAATTTCAGGAAGTCTGCGGGTGGCTGAACACGTTTGTGCCGGAGCGGCCGCTGGCCGACGCGCTGGCCAAAGGGGCGCGCAAAATGGGAAAGGTGACGGTCCCGGATTCGGCGGTGTTCTTTGGCCGGATGGCGAACGGCGTACTGGCGAACCTGGAAGTGACGCGTTATGCCCTGGGCCGCAAAAACCACATCGCAATCGAAATCAACGGCAGCAAAGGCTCGCTCGTCTTCGATTTTGAGGACATGAACAAACTGAGATTCTACAACGGCGCCGACGCGGCGGACCGGCGCGGCTTTCGTGAGATCCTGGTGACGGAGCGCGATGGCGTGCAGCCCTACGTGGGCAACTGGTGGCCGCCGGGGCATGGGATTGGTTACGAGCACACGTTCGTTCACACGGTCGTGGATTTCGTGAACGCCTGCGTCGAGGGCAAGCCCGCGCCGCCCACCTTCGACGACGGCTTGAAAATCCAGCGCGTCCTGGCCGCGGTCGAGGAATCCTCCCAGAAGGGCCGGTGGGTAAAGTTGTAAATTTATTCTCCTTAGCCCGTTTTCGCTCCGTGATGCCGGTGGACACGCCACAAATGGCGTAAATTTTGCCGGCGGCGTTCAGCAATGGGAACTTGACGGCCAGATGGATGTGCGGGCCATCGGGGTAAAACGTCGTCTTCTCGAATTCCAACGGTTTTCCCGATTGCAGCACTTGCAAATCGTGCTCCCGGGCGGCTTGGGCAATGTCCGGCTTGAAAATCTCGAAACCGGTTTTGCCCGCAATCTGGTTCAGCGGCATACCGGCCAAATCCTGGCAACGGCGGTTGGCACTTGGTGATAATTCCTTGCCGAACTTGCCGCAGGACGATTTTTGTGCCACACTCGGCAAAATATTTTGGACAAATGCCGCCCCAATCGCTCGAAAAAATCGTGCCGGTGCTCCAAGTGGCCATCGGGCCGGTGATTCTCATTTCCGGCGTCGGCCTGTTGCTGCTGACGCTGACCAACCGGTTGGGCCGGGCGATTGACCGCGCCCGGCAACTGAAAGCCGAGCTGCCCAAGCGGGCCAAGCCGGAGCCGGTGCTGGCGCAAGTTGCCATCATTTACCGGCGCGCGCGCATGATTCGCCTGAGCATCACCCTGGCCGCGCTGAGCGCGTTATTGGCGGCGGCGCTCATCACCACGTTGTTTATAACCGTGTGGTTGCAGTGGGAACAAGGGTTCCTGGTCAGCATTCTGTTCATCGCGTGCATGGTGTCACTCTTCGCCTCCCTGGTGGCGTTCATCTGCGACATCAACCTCTCCCTTCATGCACTCAAGCTCGAACTGCACAACGATGAACTTGACGCGGATTGATCTCTGCGGTTAATTCCTACAGCTTCCATCTTTCTGCCTTTCCCAAATCTGTGTCCATCCGCGGGCCGAAATTCATCCGCGCCGCCTGCGCTTGGGCGTGTTCGTTGCTCAAATGTCCATGGCCTTGAGATGGGCTTCCAATTCGGCGTTGAAGTCCACGCGCCGGCGGCGCCGCGCAATTTGGCTGTCGCAATTTGGCTTGCCCGGCGGGCCGCCCGCGTGTATTGGAATGCGGCGAGTTGCATTTGCCCGCGTGGCGGAATTGGCAGACGCGCTAGATTCAGGTTCTAGTGAGTAACATCGTACAGGTTCAAGTCCTGTCGCGGGCACCAAAGCATTGGGGGAGCCGCACAAACAGGTGCAACATGGCGCAGGCTACAGATAGAATGAACGCTCTTGGGTGCTATACCGGCTGTTCTCAGGACGGTACCCTGCTTGGGAAGCGCTGCTGCCATGGTAATCGCCAAAGCGACCAGCAACGGTTCATTCACGCTATGAACATCTCCACCAATATTGTTCGGTGAATCTCATGGCCGTGGGCTGGCACCCATCCGGGAACCCCCATCAGTTGCTTTGGATGCGAATGGTGGCGGCTTCAAGCCCGTCAGCTTCGGCTTTCAGCATGAGGTTTCCCGGTTGACCGGCTTTGGCCCGGACAATGACCAGCGCCAGACCATTGTAGGCGTCGTGTTCCGGAGCTTGGAATGATTCAAAGCACGTCGCGTCGCCATTGTCCGTGGCGACAATATCGCCGGGGCCTTCGATTTGAAACTTGACGTGGTTTTTGGAGCGCGGGACGAGCAAACCATTTTTATCCGCCACGGTCACGGTGATGAAGGAAAGGTCCTGGCCATCGGCGGCGATTTTATTCCGGTCGGCGCGCAGCGTGAGTTTGGCCGCCGGGCCGGCCGTCTTCATCACGTCGGTCGCCCACCGTTTGCCATTTTTGTAGGCGATGACTTTGAGCATGCCCGGCTCGTATTTCACGTCATCCCAATGCAGGCGGTATTCAAACGGCCCCTTGGTTTTCCGGCCAAGGGATTTGCCATTGAGGAACAGTTCCGCCGAGTCGCCGGAAGTATAGACATGGACGGGCGTGGTCTGGCCGACGCGATCCGGCCAATTCCAGTGCGGCAGGATGTGCGCCATCGGCGAGTCGGGACGCCAGCGCGCCTGATAGAGATAGTAGCAGTCCTTGGGAAAGCCGGCGAGGTCAATGATGCCGAAGTAGGAACTGCGGGAGGGGTCGTTGTGTCCGTCATAAGGGGTGGGTTCGCCGAGATAATCAAAGCCCGTCCACACGAATTCGCCCGCGACGAAGGGGTATCGGTCCTGCCCGCGGAATTCCCAGTCCGGCGGCGTGGCCCAGGGCGGCGCGTAAAGGTCATAGGAACTGACCTGGAAGTCTGCCCTGCCGCCGGCCTTGTTGGTGCTGACGGGGAAAAAGTATTCGCCGCGCGAGCTGATGCACGAGGCGGTCTCGCTGCCGAACAACGGCGTGCGAGGATTGAGCTCGCGGAACCGGCCGTAAACCGTCGGCTGGTAGTTGTAGCCGATCACGTCGAGGTTTGTCCCGAAGCCGTTGTAGCCGGCACGTGTGTTATTGAGCGCGGCGGTCGTCGGGCGCGTCGGGTCCTCCTCGTGCGCAATGCGCGTCAACTCCGCCGGGATCCAGTATCTCGACGGGGAACCCTGCTCCCTCACTTCGTTGCCGATGCTCCACAAGATGATTGAAGGATGATTCCGGTCGCGGCGCAGTTCGGCGCGCCAATCCCTTTCGTGCCAGTCATCGAAGAGCAGGTGATAATCGTTCTCCGTCTTGCCTTGCTCCCAGCAATCGAAGGATTCGTCCATCACCAACATGCCAAGGCGGTCGCACAAATCGAGCAGTTCGGGCGCGGGCGGATTGTGGCTGGTACGGATGGCGTTGCAGCCCATGGCCTTGAGGATTTGAATCTGCCGCTCGAGCGCGCTGGTGTTGATGGCCGCGCCGAGCGCGCCGAGGTCGTGGTGGTCGCAAACGCCATAGAGCGGCACGCGCCTGCCATTCAGCAAAAAACCATTCGTGGCCGTGAATTCGATGGTGCGGATGCCGAACGGTGTTTCCAAGCTGTCCACCAACCTGCCATCCTGCAAAATGGAAGTTATGACGAGGTAGCGTTGCGGTTTGGCGATGCTCCAAAGTTTTGGATTGGCAAAAGTGATTTGCGACCGGGTGGTCGCCGACTGGCGCGCGGCGATCTTCAAACCGTCGGTGATGAGCGACGCGACGGCCCGACCCTTGCCGCCGTCGGTGTTGAGTTCGAAGATTTCATTTTTCACGGAAACGCCGGCGGCGGCATCCGTGTCATCATCCACGTCCACCTGAATTTTTACCGTGGCCGCCTTTGCGCTGATTTCCGGCGTGGTGACGTAAGTACCCCAGTGCGCGATGTGGACGGGCGCGGTCTCGACGAGCCAGACGTTGCGATAAATGCCGCCGCCCGGATACCAGCGCGACGAGTTGGGCAGATTGTCGAGCCGGATGGCGATGACATTTTCGCCGCCGAAATTCACGAAGGGCGTCAGGTCAACCCGCCAGGAGGCGTAGCCATACGGCCAGCCGCCCACACATTTTCCATTGAGCCAGACCGTCGCGTAGGCCATCGCGCCGTCCACGTCCAGATAAATCTGTTTGCCTTTATCTGAATTGGGGATGTCGAGATGCTTGCGATACCACGCGACGCCCCACCACGGGAGTTTGCCGGTGGAGCCGGGATATACCTGTTTGAACGGCCCCTCGATGCCCCAGTCGTGCGGCAGGTTCAGCAGCCGCCACTGGCTGTCATCAAAACCGGGCCGCGTGAAGGAAACGTCGTCGCCTGGCTCGCCTTCCGGCTGCGCGGCGGGCGCATTCGTCGTGAACGAATTGCCCGTCGGCAAAATCCAGCCGCGGATGGCCGCGTAGTCCAGGTTCATTCCGGCTTCGGGGGCATCGCCCTTGATGAAACGCCAGTTGGCGTCCAGGGAAAGGCGTTCGCGGGGGGAATCGGGGGTGGCGGCGAAAACCGCGGCTGGCATCAGAAACATCATGGCCAGCGGAAACAATCTGGTTGCATTCATAATTGGGATTCGTTTGAACACGGCAGTTCTATAACTTTTCCGGGTTCCGCGCAATGTTTGCTCGTGGCTGGTATAAACTCAGTTTTCGTTTGTCGAAGCAATTACGCGAGCCTCTGGATGCCGGACCGGCCAGCCGGTCCGTGCGTGTGACCACCGGTTCCAGGAGCCAATTCCTGAGGCTGGAAGTGAATCAGTAGAATCTGACTGCCCAATTACCTGCCATTCCGGCTGGACGATGCCCGGCGCCATGTTACATTAGTTGCGTCATGTCAACCGAAGCGCCTGCCGCGCAAAAAAAGGTCAATCTTCGCCGCCCGGACATTCTCGAAGCGGTGCAGGCCCAGGTGTTGTCACACTACCGCAGTGAACTCGTGGAACGGGTGCGGGCCAATGGGTGCGTGCTCTCGGCGGACGGTCTGACGGTGAAGCTGGCCAAGGAGTTCGGCTTTTGTTACGGCGTGGAACGCGCCATTGACCTGGCCTACGCGGCGCGCAAGTATTTCCCGCCCGACAAACCCATTTATCTGCTGGGTGAAATCATCCACAACCCGGAAGTCAACGACCAGATCAGGAATATGGGCATTCAGATCATCTCTCCCAAGCCGACCGAGGAGGAGATGACGCGGCTGCACGCCGGCGACGTGGTGATGATTCCCGCGTTCGGCACGGAGGTGGGCACCCGCAAACGGCTGGAGGAAAAGGGCTGCGTGCTCGTGGACACCACCTGCGGCGACGTGATGAGTGTCTGGAAACGGGTCCGGCAGTATTCGAAGGAAAGCGTCACGAGCATCATTCATGGCAAGGCCTGGCACGAGGAAACCAAGGCCACCAGCTCGCAGGCGCGGGCTTACGGCAGCGGCCATTATCTGGTGGTCTTCAATCTGGCCGAGACCGATTACGTTTGCCGCTATATCGTCCACGGCGGGGACAAGGCGGAATTTCTGGAAAAATTCAAGGGCGCCTATTCGCAGGGCTTCGATCCGGAACTGCACCTGCAGGCCGTGGGGGTGGCGAACCAAACCACCATGCTCCGCGGCGAAACCGAGGAGGTGCAACGCCGCTTTAAAGCCGCCATGGCGGAAAAGTTCGGCGCCGAAAATACTGCGGAACATTTCCGGTTCTTCGACACGATTTGCGGCGCGACGCAGGACCGGCAGGACGCGCTCCAAAAACTGCTGCGCGAACCGATGAATCTGCTCGTCGTCATCGGCGGCTACAATTCGTCGAACACGTCGCACCTGGCCGAAATGGGCGAGGGCCGGCTTCCCACCTACTTTATCAAGAACGCGGCCAAGATGGAATCGGACAAACTCATCCGGCACTATGACCAGCACGACAAAAAGGAAATCGAGACGCGCGATTGGTTGCCCCCGGGCAACATCACCGTGGGCATCACCGCCGGCGCGTCCTGCCCGAACAATTTGATCGAGGACGTCATCCACCGGCTTTTCGAATTGCGCGGGATTTCCGTGCAAAAATTGCTTCAGAATTAATGATGATTTTTAAGTTGACAAAAGATGCTTTTTGCATCATTTTTGTCGCATGAGAATGACGGTTGAATTGGATGAAGCCACCTTGGCTGAGTTGTTGAAAGTCACCGGCCTCAAGAAGAACAGTCCGGCGGTGGGTTTTGCGGTGCGGGATTTTATCAACCGGAGAAAGGCCAAAGACTTCGGCCGGATGTTGCGAGAAGGCAAGTTTGATTATCCGGCGACCAACGAAGAGGTCGAGCAGCGCGACCGCTAAACCATCATGGTGCTGGTGGATTCATCAGTCTGGATCGAGGCGTTGCGCCGGGAGGGCCGGCTCGACGTGAAGCTGGCCCTGGAAAGTTTGCTCGAAGAATATGAAGCCGCCTGGTGCGGACCGGTGAAACTGGAGGTGCTGGGCGGGGCGCGCGCGCAAGACCGCGACAAACTGGATGCGCATTTTTCCCGCATCCCCTATTTTCAAATGAAAGACGCCGCTTGGGAATCGGCGAAGCGGCTGGCTTGGCGCTTGCGCGACCGTGGCTGCGTCACGCCCTGGAACGATGTTTTAATCGCGGCCTTGTCGGTCGCCGCCGACTGTCGGATTTACGCCGTGGATAAGCATTTTGAACTGATGCGGGATGCCGGCGCGGGCATCCGGCTTTATCGGCCGGGCTACGGCGGCCAATACGATCCGAAGTGAGGTGATGCCATGCCTCGTACCCGTCAGGAACTGGAGCAGATCGAACGGCAAACGCTTGCGCCCTACGCGCAATTCAGCGGCGACAGCCGCGGGCGGCAATATGCCGAACCTCCACCCGAGTGGCGCACGCAATACCAGCGCGACCGCGACCGGGTGATTCACTCCCGCGCCTTCCGCCGGCTCGAATACAAGACCCAAGTGTTCCTGAACGGCGCGGGCGACCACTTTCGCACGCGGCTCACCCATACCATGGAGGTGGCGGCCATCGCGCGCAATCTGGCCAGCGCGCTGCGGCTCAACACCGACCTGGCCGAAAGCATTGCGCTGGCCCATGACCTGGGCCACTCGCCATTCGGCCACAAGGGCGAGACCGTGCTCAATCAGTTGATGAAAGGCCATGGCGGTTTCGAGCACAACCGTCACAGCCTGCGCATCGTCGAGGAGCTCGAGCAAAAATATCCCGGCTTCCACGGTCTCAATCTTTCGTGGGAAGTGCGCGAAGGCCTGGCCAAACACGAAACCACTTTTGACCGGCCCGGCGTCAAAAAAGGTTTCGTCGCCAAACATCCGTCACTCGAAGCGCAAGTTGCCAATCTCGCCGACGAAATTACGTATTACAGCCACGATCTCGACGATGGCCTTGATTCCGGTTTGCTTTCGGAACAGGACTTGTGCCGCCAGGTCCGCCTGTGGGCACAAGCGGCGCGGCTGGTGAAGGCGGAACACGGTCCGTTGCCCGATGAATGCCGCCGTTACTTCACCATCCGCACCATCATTGACCTGCAAATCCGGGACGTGGTCGAAAACAGCGAACGGCTCATCCAAGCCGCCGGCGTGCAGTCTGCCGACGAGGTGCGCCGGTTCCCCAAACGGCTCATTCAGCACAGCGCCGAGCGCCGCAGATTGAATCTCGAGCTGCGCCGTTATCTTTACCAAAATCTTTACTTCAATCGCGTGGTTCATGAGCCGCACCTGCGGGCGAGGCGGTTGTTGCGGGACCTGTTCAAATTCTATCTGCGGTGCCCCCGGGAAATTGGCACGCAGGCGCGCAAGCAGGCCCGCAAGGCCGGCTTGCACCGCGCCGTTTGTGATTATATCGCCGGCATGACGGACCGTTACGTCACGCTCGAGCACCAACGGCTGCTGGGGGGGAACAGGGCCGACCCTGATCGAAGGTGATGGCCCAACTTCAGGAGCGCGGCATTTATGCCGCTTCATCGGCCAAAGCATTTCGTGCCTTGAAGCGGCTGAAGCCCGCGCTCCGCCGCAAATTAGACACTGCCTGATCGAAGCAATCCTTGGTAGTGTCCCGATTTGTTTACGGAGCGCGGGTCTGCGACCCGCAACGGCTTGGATTGCATGGGGATGTGCTGCGGCTCATAGAGCCGCGCTCCTGAATTCAGGACACTGCCCCATCCTTGACACACGGGCAAACTTGGGTTATCACGGCGCTGTTTCCGGCATCGGTAGTGGCAACCAAATCAAACCACACGAAGTCATTCCGACGTTCACCCGTTTGTTTGCCGTGGAACAACCAACTGAAAATGCGAAACACAATTGAATTCCATCCGACCCGGCGAAACCGCCGATGCTTCTCGCTGGCCGCTTCACTGACCGTCCTCGGCCTGACCCTCGCCGTCAATGTCCGCGGCGGTCCGCCGTTCGTCACCGACGACCCCGAGCCAGTGGATTATCACAATTGGGAATTTTACGTCGCCTCCCAGGACAGCAAGTATCGCGGCGATTGGTCGGGCAGCGCGCCGGAATTTGAATTGAACTATGGCGTCCTTCCCAACGTGCAGCTTCATATCATCACGCCGCTGGGTTTCGATGTGCCTCCCCAGGGCAGTTCACATTACGGCCTGAACGATCTCGAGCTGGGCGTGAAATTCCGGTTCATCCAGGAGACGAATGGCCTGCCGCAAGTGGGCATCTATCCCATGGTCGACGTCCCCACCGGCGACGCCGCGGAAAATCTCGGCAACGGCCGGTGGGATGGCTTTCTGCCGGTGTGGCTGCAAAAAAGCTGGGGATCGTGGACGGCCTATGGCGGCAGCGGTTACGGCATCAATTCCTTTACCAAGGGGAACGAGAATTGGGGCTTTGTCGGCGCCGTGCTGCAAAAGCAGGTGTTGCCCAACGTTTTCGTGGGCGGGGAGGTCTTTTATCAATCGGCCCTGCAAACCGATTTTCCCTATGAGGGCACCGAGTTCAATGTTGGCACGGGCATTGATGTGACCCCCCACCAACATCTGCTGATCTCGGCGGGCCGCTCCATTGGCGGCCATGTGGATTTTCAATGCTACATCGCCTATCAATTCACCTTCGACAACAGCCTGCTCCGCTCCTGGTTTAACCCGCGCCATTGAGTGCGGCCGGCACGGCGCGCTGCGACCTGACGCAATTTTGGGATGCGATTCGCAAGTCACGCGTGATTCATTGGGCAGTGTCCTAAATTCAGGAGCGCGGCTCTGTGAGCCGCAGCAAATCCTCATGCGATCCAAGCCGCTGCGGGTCGCAGACCCGCGCTCCGAAAACAAATCGGGACACTACCATTCATTGCCCACCCTTGACACGACTGCCGACATGGGCGATATGAGTTTTCGACATCGGTGTGCGTAAGCCTGATCACGATGCAAGAGGTGGAACGGGAAATTCTGTTGAGTTTCTGGAAAGCCTCCTTTCGATCTTTCGCATGCATTGGGACCATGAACCTGACACAAGCTGCCAGTCTGCCGAGCCAGGTTCGCGGGCCACCTGCTGTTCCCTCTCCGCTCCCATCGGATGGGAGGGGAGAGGGTCAGGGTGAGGTGAGGGCTCTGCCTTCATTGGATGTTGGACATTGAATGTTGAATGTTCCCCGGTTCATGGAGAGTGGAGACATGAAAGAAATCATATTGATGTTCCACGTGTTGTTCGGGGTGGGGTGCATTATCACCGCCGTATGGTTGTTCGTGGATGTCTTGCACGCCAGCGAAGCGCACCTGGGCCGAATTCGAAAGCTCAGCGTGGTTTTGGCCATGTTTATGTGGCTTGCCTTTTTGATTGGCGGCTACTGGTACGTGAGGCTTTACCCGGCGGACAAGGCGATCATCTTGAAGGGGCCGTGGCCGTTTGCCCACAACTTCTTCATGGAGACGAAGGAGCATTTGGTCATCATGCTGTTGCTGCTGGCTTCCTTTCTGCCTATCGCGGCTGCCAACAACCTCGCGGCCAACCCGGCGGCGCGCCGGCTGGTGCTTTGGACCACCGCCGGCATCGCGCTGCTGGGCTTGATGGTTGAAGGGCACGGCGCCATCATCGCCATGGGAGTGAAAGTGGCGTTATTGGCCGGGCAACATTGAAACTGGAGAACGAACATGGACGACACCACCCTTTCAAAATACACGATTTCGTTCGGGTTATCCTTGGCACTGTGCAGCGTGCTCAACGCCTTGCTGGTGGTGCTTAAGGAAACGAGCCGTACCGTGGTGGCGGAGTTGCAAAAAACCACCGGACATCAATGGGTCACTCATGTCGCCATTGTTTTGGTTCTTTTTGCCTTGTTGGGCTGGCTTTTTTCCCTGGCCAACCACGGCCAGGGACTGAAACTGCCCGCCGGTCGTCTGACCGGCATAGTCGTGGCGGGCGTGGTGGCGGGCGGCCTCATCATTACCGCCTTCTATTTGTTCGCCGGCTAGCAACCAACCATGCGTAATCTCCGCTTATCTTTGCAACGGCGGTGGCCTTGCCAATCCAGCCTGATCCAGCCTAATCCAGCCTAATCCAGCCGTGTAACCACTTCTCCGGGTGGAAGGGCCGCCAGCAATTTGGCCACGGATTTCCTCTGTTGCGGCAGCACCAAATCCGGCGCAATTTCACTCAGCGGCTGCAGCACAAACCGCCGCACCGAGGCCCGTGGATGCGGCAAAATCAATTGCGCCGAGATGCATGTCTTGGCGCCGAAGGCAATCAAATCCAGGTCCAGCGTGCGCGGCTCGTTGATAACATATCCGCGGGCGCGGCCAAATTCCGTTTCCAGTTGCTGTAATTTTATCAACAACGATTCCGCGGTCTCCTTTTTTCGCGGCAGCAGCCCGGCGACGGCATTCACAAAGATGGGTGAACCAGGCGGGCAATCCACCGGCCCCGTCTGCCAGAGCGACGATTTCAAGATCGGCTTTTCGGACAGATCCTGTAAACGCGCCATTGCGTTCCAGACAGCTTGCCGCGAATCACCGAGATTTGATCCCAGTGCAACGAAAGCCAGTTTCCCTATATCCACCTGCCGTTTGTTGGCTGCCGTCTTCATTTCAGTCCCAGAACGTCTTGCATGTCGTAAAGGCCGGGTTTCTGTTTGACCACCCACAGTGCCGCGCGCAACGCGCCGTTGGCGAAAGTGTCACGGCTGGACGCCTTGTGCGTCAGTTCGAGCCGCTCGCCGACGTTCGCGAAAATGACGGTGTGATCGCCCACCACGTCGCCGCCGCGAAGGGAATGGATGCCGATTTCCGAAGGAGTGCGCTGGCCGACCATACCCACCCGTCCGTGCCGCGCCCCCTTTTCCAGATCCAAATTGCGCACTTTTGCGAGGATTTCTGCCAGCGTGCGTGCCGTGCCGCTGGGGGCGTCGCGTTTGAGCCGATGATGCATTTCGACGACTTCGAGATCGAAGGCCGGTCCCAGGATCTCCGCCGCCTTGCGCGTGAGCCAGAAGAGGGTGTTGACGCCGGTGGAAAAATTCGACGCCCAAACCACCGGGATGCCGGCCACGAGCCTCGTGATCTCAGACCGGCCGGTGTCGTTGTGGCCGGTGGTGCCGATGACCAGGGCTTTGTGGTGTTTGGCGGTCAGCGCCGCGATGTCCGGCGTGGCGTCGGCGGCGCTGAAATCAACCACCACATCGCCCCGGGCGATGATCGCGGCGAGGTCATCGCCCTGGTCCGCCTGGCCGGCGATTTCGAGTTCGCGGAAGTTTTTCGCGCACGAGACCAGCGCCTGGCCCATCCGGCCTTTGGACCCAGTGATGATGATATTGGTCATGCGTATTGCGTATTGCGTGTTGCGTGAACAACGAAAGCGTATCCGGCGCTGGACGGAAAACGCACCACGCAACGCGACGATTTATTTCAAAATCCCGCAGGCCTTCATAGTGGCCCGCAGTTTCGCCCGGTTCGCATCGCTCATGGGCACCAGCGGCAGGCGATATTCCTCTTTGATCACGCCCATCATCGCCAGCGCGGCTTTGACAGGAATCGGGTTGGTTTCGAGAAACAAATCCTTGAACAACGGCGTAAATTTCAAGTGAATCCGGCCGGCTTTTTGGGCGTCGCCGCGGGCGAAGGCATTGACCATCTGCGCCACTTCCCGCGGAATTACATTGGATGCCACGCTGATGACACCTTGCGCGCCTACCGCCATGAACGGCAGCGTGAGCGAATCGTCGCCGGACAAAATCTCAAACCGCGGGCCGAGGGCCGCGCGCAATTGCGACACGCGGTCGCAACTGCCGCCAGCCTCCTTGATGCCGACGATGTTTTTGCATTCGACCGCGAGCCGGCGGACCGTTTCCACGGCGATTTCGACGCCGCATCGGCTTGGAATGTTATAGAGCACAATGGGCAGCCGCGTCGCGCACGCGATGGCACGGAAATGCTGGAACAATCCTTCCTGTGTAGGCTTGTTGTAATACGGCGCCACCTGGAGCGAGCCGTTTGCGCCCACGTCCTCGGCGCGCTGCGTCAGGTAGATCGCCTCCTTGGTGGAATTGGCGCCGGTGCCGGCGAGCACCTTGACTTTGCCGTCCGCAAATTTGACGGAGCGTTCAATGATGCGGATGTGCTCATCATAATCCACCGTGGGCGATTCGCCGGTGGTGCCTACCGGCACAATGCCGTCCACGCCGCCCTTGATTTGAAGCTGGATCAGGCGGTGCAGGGCGGTTTCATCCACCTCGCCGTTTTTGAACGGGGTGGCAATGGCGGTGTAAGTTCCGGTAAACATCGTTATGGGCAACAACATTGCCAAAATCGGCCCGATTGGCGAGCAGGAATTTCCATGATTCCGGACTTTGGCCCTCGGACGCGATCAATCCAAAAACGCCGTCAATGGGCTGGTGGCGCTGGCGGTTTCGCTGGTGGCTCCCAGCCCGGCTTCATAAGCGGCGCGTCCCGCTGCCACTGCGGCCTTGAACGCCACTGCCATCTTGTTCGGGTCGCTGGAGACGGCGATGGCCGTGTTCACCAGCACGGCATCGGCGCCCATTTCCATGGCCTCCGCGGCGTGGCTGGGCGCGCCCAAGCCGGCATCAACGACCACCGGCACGGTGGCCTGCTCGATGATGATGCGGAGCTGGTCGCGGGTTTGGACGCCGCGGTTCGAACCGATGGGCGAGCCGAGCGGCATTACCGTGGCGCAACCGGCGTCCTGCAATCGTTTGGCCAGCACGGGGTCGGCGTTGATGTACGGCAGCACGGTGAAGCCGTCCTTGACCAGCAACTCCGCCGCCTTGAACGTTTCAATCGGATCGGGCAGCAGGAACCGGGGGTCCGGATGGATTTCGAGCTTGATCCATTTGGGCAGGCCGGTGGCGGCGGCGAGGCGTGCCAGGCGGACGGCCTCCGCGGCGTTCATTGCGCCGCTGGTGTTGGGCAGGAGCAGGAAGCGTTTCGGATCAATGAACTCCAAAATGTTGGCAAACGGGTCATGCTGGCCGCTCAGGTCGGCGCGCCGCAGGGCCACGGTGACCATCTCCGCGCCGCTGGCATCGAGCGCGTCGCGCATGGCTTCCGGGGACGAGAATTTTCCCGTGCCCAGGATGAGGCGTGACCGGAAGATTCTCCCGGCGATGACCAATGATTGATTTGGCAACGACATCACGACAGTATATAAAAAAAAGCCGCTTTGTCGAGGCGGGAACCGGTGGAGGGCAGGGAACTGTCTTTCCTTTCTTGCGCTTCGCCGTTTGGCGCGTAAATTCTTCGCCACTAGGACATGAACTACAAAATCTCTCAACGTGCCGCGTCCTTGTCGCCGTCGCTTACGCTGGCGATTGATGCGAAGGCCAAGGCGCTGAAGGCCGCGGGCGAAGACGTGGTGGGCTTCGGGGCGGGCGAACCGGACTTTGACACACCGCAACACATCAAGGACGCCGCCGCAAAAGCGCTGGCGGCCGGGTTCACCAAATACACGCCCAGCAGCGGCATCCCGGAATTGCGCCAGGCGATCGCCGACAAGTTCAAGCGCGAGAACGGCCTGACGTACAAGGCGTCGCAAATCATCGTTTCCTGCGGTGGGAAGCACTCGTGCTACAACGTCATCCTGGCCACGTGCCAGGAAGGCGACGAGGTGCTCATTCCGGCGCCCTATTGGTTGAGTTACCCGGAAATGGCCAAGCTGGCCGGCGCCAAACCGGTGATTTTGCCGACCACCGACAAAGTGGAATTCAAAATCACGCCGCAACAATTGCGGTCGGCCATCACGCCCCGGACGCGGCTGTTGATCCTGAACTCGCCGAGCAACCCCACCGGCACCGTTTACACACCGGACGAGGTGAAAGCCCTGGGCGACGTGTGCGTGGAGAAGGACGTGCTCATCATGAGCGACGAGATTTACGAGCACCTGCTCTATGACGGCGCCACCGTGCGAAGCGTCGCAAGTTTTTCGCCGGCGCATCAGGAGCACACCATCATCGTGCACGGGTTTGCGAAGGCGTGGAGCATGACGGGTTGGCGGCTGGGTTTTCTGGCGGCGCCGGAGCCGATTGCCAAGGCGATTGACGCCGTGCAAAGCCACAGCACGAGCAATCCCACGTCGTTTGCCCAAAAGGGCGGGCTGGCGGCCATCACCGGACCGATGGACCATTTGAAGATCTGGCTGGTGGAGTTCGACAAGCGGCGGCGCTACGCGCACCGGAAGTTGAACGGCATTCCGGGCATATCCTGTGTGAACGCGCGCGGCGCATTTTACCTGTTTCCGAACATTTCGCAGACCGGTCTCAAGAGCAGCGACTTCTGCGCGAAGCTGTTGGAGGCGCAAAAGGTCGCCGCCGTGCCGGGCATCGCCTTCGGCGCGGACGATTATATCCGTCTCAGCTACGCCACCAGCATGGCGAATCTCGAGAAAGGCCTGGACCGGATCGAAAAGTTCTGCCAATCGCTGGTGTAGGATAAGTTAATACCGGAGCCGCCAAGGTGCTCAGAAGCAGCAAGATAGAAATCCATCGTACCGCTTCTGGGCCGCTTATGCGGCTGCAGACATGCTGACTTGCGCCTGGCTATCGCGGGGCGCTCTGGCGGGGGTAAGGCAGAGTCCCGGCCTTTATAGCCGGTTTTTACCGGCGGCTTTGGCCTTGGCCCATCGGGCCCGGGCGGCAGCGGCAATTCTAGCCCGGCCGGCGGCACTCATGCGGCGTTTTGGCTTGGCCGATTTGCCCTTAACTTTGGCCCAGCGGGCCTTTTGGGCGGCCACGATGCGGGCGCGGCCCGCCGCGCTCATTCTAAATTTCCTTTTCTTTCTCGGCCTCCCAACCCGGGCTTGCGGTTGCCCGCCTAGTATCCGCTCCAGCTTCGTTTCGAGCGAAGCGATTTGTCGCTTGATCCTGGCGGCCTTGCTTAACTGTTCCGACGTTAGGTTTGTCAATGAGTTCATGGCGGCAATTGAAAGCCCTTATCCAGTAAATGTCACGCAAAATATTCACAATTTTGCCGACGACCCCCCCAAAAGGGGGGTGACGAACTACGGGCTCTGTGTTTAGTGTGGCTGATTTTAGGCGACAACGGCACCACCACGGACATCAGTGACACGTTCAGCCCGACCATCGCAGAGCTGCTTTATTAAACGGCAACCAAAACCGGATCCAACGCCAGAGCGGCGCCATTTTCGGGTTGCTCCTGACACGGTTCGGAGCGATGCTCGAAACAACAGCGAGGGGAGATGGCCTCCGTGCCGCCGCTTGGCGGCGGGTCACGGCGGAATCCTGGCTCCGCTGCCCGGGCCTGATGGTCAGCCGCCAAAACCGAAATGTGTCAACCACTTTTCAGAAAATCCGGTTTCAAAGTTAAATGGGACGCGAGAATTATGCGAAGAGTTGTGTTTAAGCTTGTGGTTTCCTGTTTCTTCCTGCTTTCGTTACAGGCCAAGGAACTTGACTTTTACGTCTCACCGACCGGGAATGACGCCTTGAGCGGGACATCTCCGGCGACCGCCTTTGCCACTTTGGAACGGGCCAAACAGGCCGTCCGGCTGGCAAAGGAAGGCAGTCAGGACATTTCGTCCATCATTGTCTTTATCAAGGGAGGCGATTATCAATTGGATCAGCCGTTGGTTTTTACGCCGGAGGATTCCGGAACGGCGACGATGCCGATAACCTACGAGGCAATGCCGGGAGAAACGGTGCAGATAAGCGGCGGCAGGCGAATAACCGGATGGACCCAGGGAACGAATGGCATTTGGCAGGCCTTCATTCCGGAGGTTAAAGCCGGGAATTGGTATTTTGACCAGTTGTGGGTGAATGGAAACACCCGGCATCGCGCCCGGATGCCAAAGACAGGTTTTTACCAGGCTAAGGGATTTCCCGAGGGAATCCCTCACAAGTACGATACCAAGTCACGAAGCTTTCAATTCGCCAAAGGCGACCTTGACCCCCAATGGAGCAACCTGAAAGACGTGGAGGTAATTGTTTACCATTATTGGATGGATTCACACCTGCCGATACAATCCATTGACGCGAAAAGGAACATCGTTACGTTTCAATTTGCCGATCCCAGGCAATTCTCGGATGACTTTGCGCGTCCCTGGCATGGGGCCCGATATATTGTGGAAAATGTGTTTGAAGCCCTGGATGCTCCGGGTGAATGGTACCTGAACCGCGGAACCGGCATCCTTTACTACATGCCTTGCCCCGGTGAGGACCTGAATACCGTTGAGGTGATTGCCCCGGTGCTGACCAACCTGGTTTCCTTCGTTGGAAATCCACTGGACCAGAAATATGTCCAATATATCAACATAAAAGAGCTCGGCTTCAGTCATAATCTGTTTGTTTTGCCCAAGGGCGATTCAAATGGCTCCGGCCAGAGCGCATTGACGGTTCCGGGTTGCATTCAAATGACGGGCGCTCGCTTTTGCTCGTTCGACAATTGCCAATTGAATAATATTGGCAGTTATGCTTTTCAGCTCCGTGACGGATGCACACACGACTGTTTCAGCCATAACACCTTGACGCATCTCGCCGCGGGTGGATTTCGTGCCAATGGAGGAGCCGTAGGGAGCAACACCTTGACCCAAACCGGCTTCAATACCTTTACCGACAATACCATCGGTTATTTTGGCGAGGTATATGCGGCCGCCGCTGGAATCATTCTCATGCACAGCCAGGGCAATCTCATCTCTCACAACCTGATACATCATGGATTTCAGTGCGGGATTTCAGTGGGCTTTGTTTGGGGCTACATGCCGAGCATCAGCCGGGACAATATAATCGAGTTCAATCACATCCATCACATCGGGCAGGGGCTGCTGTCGGACATGGGCGGCATTTACACGCTGGGGGTTTCTCCCGGGACGGTCATCCGCAACAACCTGGTTCATGACGTGGACGCGTCCGCTTACGGCGGATGGGGGATATACATGGATGAGGGCTCCTCGTATGAGCTGATCGAGAACAATGTGGTATATAACACCAAGGATTCGGCTTTCAATATCCATTACTCCAGGGAAGTGACCGTGCGAAACAATGTTTTCGCGTTGTCCACCGATGCACTGTTGCAACGTCAGCGGGTGGAGCCTCATATCAGTGTATTTTTCGAGAACAATATAATGTATTGGACGCAGGGCAAGCTGCTCACTGCCACCTGGGTGGACGTGCCGTACACCTTTTACATCAAGGCCACCCCGCCCAGGACGAGGAAGATGACTAAAACCTTTTATATCGATTACAATCTTTATTATAATCCAAATCTTACGGTTGATTCCGTAAAGTTTGGCGACGAAAGCTGGGCGCAGTGGAATGCCCAGGGCGAGGACGTCCACTCCATCTGTGCTGATCCCATGTTTGTGGACGCGTCCCATTACGATTTCCGGCTTAAACCGGAGTCGCCCGCTTTCAAACTGGGTTTCGAGCAGATAGACATGAGCACAGTTGGGCCACGTTGATGGATTAATTTTGACCGCGGGCCCACAGGAAACCGAAAAGGTGCAGGCGTGATCGTTTGGCCCTGCAACCGGGCCACAAGGCGGCGTGGCGGCCGAGCTTGTTATCGGAGTGCGGTTTTGGCAGGTTGCTGTCGGCGGGCGCTTGGCGCAGTGGTTAGCGCGTCTCGTTTACACCGAGTAGGTCGGGGGTTCGAGTCCCTCAGCGCCCACCAGTCTTCGCTCGGAGCGCAGCGGAGAGCGAAGACTGCCGCGACGAAGCGTCAGCGAAGGCGGGCCGAACGTCGCGCTTCATGTTTCACATATTCAACCACTGTTCCGTCGGACCGAAGTTTCATGCGGCGGCCGCGCCATTCCACGGTGTTGCCGGTGAAAGCGCAAAACCAAATCATCGCCTGGAGCAGATCCCTGACCGGCACGAGCCAGAAGGGAGAGACCAGACGACGATCCGGAGTGAATCGCCGTTGCAAACTTTGGGCAACGGCAATGCGGATGAGCAGGAAGGCCAGTGCCGTCACCAGGGCGCATATGGTTGCCGGGGAAATGAGCGAGGCGGCGAGCCAAAGCAGGGGCCAAAGACTGGCATTGGACAGAATGCTGAAGAAGTAAGCGACGGGCCGGCAGACGCGGATGGTGCGTGCCCAACGGAGTTGATGCTGCCAGACATCACGCCAATTCATGGGCGCATCCCAGCATTCCACGACCACGGGGCACAGCACGATGCGCTGGCCCAATCGGGCGATGCGCCGGCCCAGTTGGTAATCGTCGGCAAGACAATCGGCCAGCGATGCGAAGCCGCCGACGGCGGCCAGCGATTCGCGGCGGGTGAGCATGACGGCGCCGAGCGCGAAATCGAGCGGCTTGAGGCTGGCGGCCTGCAAAACCTGGCTCCAAAAATCGGCGTTGATGGCGATGGCTTCCCACTGCATCGCGGTGCTGGTGGGGTTGGCGAGTCGGTAGAAGCAGTTGACCAGGCCGACGTGGGAAAGGTGGGTCGCGGAGTTTGGGGTGGTGGAGTCACTGGCGGGCCGGCTCGCGGGGACGCTCGCCCCACCTTGATCACAGAACGGCGCAACGATATTGGCGAGGAAATCGGGCGGCACGCGCACGTCGGCGTCACTGACCAGGATAAATTGATGTTTCGCAAGCTTTTCGAGTTGGGCGAGTTTGGCCGCCTTGACGTTCGCGCCGGTCAATTCACTGCAAACAACCAGTTGGGCGTCGCGGCCCGGGTTTTGCGCGATTAATTCAGTGACGATTTTGCAGACCGGGTCGGTGGCGCCGGCAACGCCGAAGAGAATTTGGACGGGGCCGGCGTAATCCTGATTGAACCAGGTTGCGAGTGAGGCAGAGGTGGTTGGGTCGCAGCCTTTGAGCGGTTTCAGCACGGTGAGGGGCGGCGCGAATGGCGGGCGGGCGACCCGCCGGTGCAGCGGAAACCGTCTGGCGGCCAGCCATTGCCAGAGCCCCAGTGCGAGGCTCAGCCACGCCAGGGCGGCGAGGATGGCGTTGACGAAATTCACCAGGGGAAATCAGACGTCAGGCCGGGACGGCGGCCGCTTCAACCGGTTTGGCTTCGATGCGTTCGTCGAGGACGAGCACGCCGTGAGGGGGCAGGTCGTAATTGCCCGAGAAAGTGTTGCCGGTGAGATAATCGTGCATCGGTTTATAGAACTGGATGCGGATGGGCGTATTCTGGTGGTTCAGGAGGAAATAGACGCGCGTGCCTTCCTTCTCGCGCATGCTCACTTCGACGTTATCGGGCACCTTGAGGAGCGGTTGCAGGCCGCAGATCTGGCGCAGCCAGACAACAAAATCATGGTAGAAACTCTGGTGGCTCATGGTGCCAATGTAAATGGCCTTGCCGAGCCCGAAATTGTTCAGGGTAATGGCCGGACGGCCGGCGTAAAAATCCTTCGCAAAGATCGCCAGCGTCTGGCATCCCTTGGCCTCGATTATGTCGCACCACAGGCGGGCCGGGTGCAGATGGCTGGTCTGGAAGGCGCCCTTGAAGGTGAGGTGATTTTCTTCTCCGGGCGGAAGGGGATCGAACTCCAACACCTCCATGCCGAACAGGTCGGTCAGGTCGTTGGGATAGCCGGTGTCGGGCGCGATGCTAAACGCGTCAACCAGGCCGGTGTTGAAGGTGCTGACCAGCGTGCCGCCGTTCTGAACGTAAAGCTTCAGCCGGTCGGCTTCGCCGGCGGGGAGCAAGTGCAAGGACGGCGCGACGACGAGCTTGTATTTCGACAAATCCTCCGTGGGGCGCGCGAAATCCACGGCAATGTTCCGGTCATGGAGCGCGTTATAGAAAAGCTGGATGTGTTCGCGCAGGTTGAAGAATTTGGTCGGCTGGAGGGGATATTGCAGCGCCCACTCGTTGTCGTGGGTGTACAGGATGCAGGCCTGAGGCACGACCCGCGTGCCGTTAAGGACGGGCGCCAGCAACTTGATTTCCTCGCCGATCTGGCTGATTTCCCGATAGACGCGGGTATTGCCTTCGAGATGATGGGGCAACACGGCGCCGAAGAACCGTTCGTTGCCGATGCGCGGCTGGCGGTGACTGTAATAAAGCACGCCGCTGGCGCCGCGGGAAATTAATTGATAAGTGAAAAGCCGGATCACGCCGGGCCGCACCAGCGAATTCACGTCCTGCCAGTTGACCTGGCCGGCCTTTTGTTCGATTACCCAGAAACCGGAATCGCCGTCCGGCGTGCGGACGTCTTCCTTCTTGAGGGAGCGCAGAATGTCGATGTCGCAGGCCAGTTCAGACGACCTGGCCTTGATGGCCGCGTTGCTTTCGACCGAGACAAAATCCACGACCCCGGCCATGTCAAAGTGGTCAAATTTGCGCACGAGCGCGCGGAGATTGACGGTGACGGGATGTTTGGGACAAAGCTTATGCAGCAGTTCCGCTTGCATGCGCACGAAGGCGATAATGGCGTCGCTGCAAAAGCGGTTCCAGTCCAGGAGCAAAGCCGGATTATGCGTGCCGGGGGCGGCCATGGGCATGGGCACTTCCTCGAAGGAGGAAACCACTTGCGAGCAATAGCGGAGGCCGAGCCGTTCGTTGAGGCGCTGGACGGTTTCGTATTTCAGCTTCAGCCAGCTCTGCCATTCCATCCGCGAATCCTCGTTGAACGAACTCTCGGTTTGATGCCCGCCAATGCCGCTATCAATCTGCCAGGCGATGAGGTTGGGGTGGTCGCCCAGCGCGCGGGCCATGTTTTCGACCACGCGTTTGGATGCGTTCCAAAAGGCATCGTTGTTGAAACAGACTGAGCGACGCGTGCCGCCGTGCCGGCGCAGCCCATGCTCGTCCAAGGGAAGAATTTCGGGATGTTTGCGCCCCAGCCAGATGGGCGGAGCGGCGGTTGGGGTGGCCAACACGATCTTGATTTCGTGGCTGGCCAGGACATCCATGACGCGGCGCAGCCAGGCGAAATCGAATTTGCCCTCCTCGGGTTCGCACAGGCCCCAGCAATAGTCGCCCATACGGACCACGTTCACACCGGCCTTGGCCATCAGCTTGGCATCCTGGCCCCAGGCGCCCTCCGGATCCTCGGCGGTTCCGCCGTAAGGGTACACCCACCGTTCAGGGTAATAGTCAACGCCAAAAAACATAACACTATCTCCTAAACCACCGGCCCTCTGTAAAACATGATAAAGTCTGGCGGCGTGTTTGGCAATCTCAAAATGCGGCAAATTCGCTTTGCCGTCCTATTTGCCGAGCAGATTGCCGATGCCTTTGGTGATTTTGTTGGCGCCTTCGGTGCCAAGTTTCTCCGCGCCTTTGCCGACGTTCGAGGCGCTGCTGGCGACCTCTTTGAGGGTGGCGGTGGTGATCGCGTCGAGCACCTGCCGCGTCAAATCGGTGGCGGTAATGCCATCCGTGCCTTTGCCCAAGTCGGTGAGATGAATGTCCGGCAGCGGCATGGTCATTTCCTTGCTGCCCATCCCCACGCCGGTGAGGTTGACGTGGACCTTGGCGCCGGTGATCAAGAAATCGTCCACTTCAATTTTCTTGCCCGGCTTGGCGGTCGCTGCGGGCTGGTTTGTCGTGGCGTTTTGTACTTGGGATTTGTCGGCGCCATTCACGTTGTCGCGAATTTTGGTAAGATTGCTGCCGCTGAAGGGATTGCCTTCGAAGGTGATTTCCGGCGATTCGACGTGAATGGAACGCACCACAATCTTGTCCGAAAACAGGGACATGGGATTGACGGCGACGGCCGTCTTGCCGACGGAGATCGCCTGCGGTGTCTGGTAGCCTGGGGGATTGCCGACGACCAGGCCCTTGATGCTGGCGGAGCCATTGAGCAGCGACAGATCCACGGCCTCGACCGTTACGCTCGTCTGCGTGATGCCCGGGCCGAACCGGTTGATGCCGGCCTTGACAATATTGCCGAGGAACAGTCCCACGACCACGACGGCCACCACAATGAGCACCACGACGCCGATCACTACGCTCCAGATAATTTTTTTCATTTTATTCATAATTCAATGATCATTGGTTAATGGTTGATGAACCTGCCGGCGGCTCCGCCTGCTCAGGCGGACGCCAGCGCCTGGATGGTTTCCACAAACTTACGAACGGGGAAAGGTTTGGGCATGAAGCAATCCGGTTTTTGGGGCGCGTTCGCAAAGATGTCCTCGGTCACGGTGCCGCTGAGCAACAGTATTTTTTGCCGCGGATTAATGCGCTTGCATTCGCGGACCAAGTCCATTCCGTTCATTTCGCCCATGGCGTAATCGGTCACGATGACGGCGGGATTGAGGGCGGGAAGTTCCTTCAGCGCCAGCCGCGGGTCCCGGAAGGTGTGAACATCGAAGCCGACCGGCTTGAGGATGGCGGCTGCCAACTCAAGCAACATCGGCTCGTCATCCACCACAAACACGGTGACGGGCGTTCCGGCATCCTTTCTGGAAGCGTGCTGGTTCATCACCTGGACTCCACCCATAAGAAAACACGAATGGGAAGCGGAAGCAAGCAAGTTTTCGTAAGTGAATTGTCCCCGGGTGCGTTGCAGGAAAGTTACAGGCAAGGTGGTCAAGCGGCTTTGGGCATCGGTTGATTCCACAGGTAATCCCAACCGCCGGCGGAAAGCAGAGCGCAACGCAAGCTCAGTACTGCAGTT
>JBEKMW010000006.1:0-78764 GCA_049523455.1 Verrucomicrobiota bacterium
AGCCCAGCATCGCCCCCGCCAGGGCCAGATAATATCCGGCCAGCGGCGGGTTCTCAGTCACTTTCCACATGGGGAATTGGGTCCAGCCCCATTCCACGTTGAATCCATAGGGGTTGGCCGGATGCGACTGAATTTGGTGGGCCACGAAAATAAAAAGCGGGTCGTCAATATTGAATGGCTTGGCCAGAAAAGGCCCCAACCAGACCAGCATGACCAGCGTCAGCGTCCACACCGGATGCCGCACCAGCCAAGGGCGGATCTGGTTCAACGTTGCCAGGCCCGAAGGCCTCGCCGGAATGATCATGCCGATTGCATCTAACTGAATTCGCCCCGCCTGAAAACATTTTTCGCTCGCCAAAACCGCGGGACACAGGCAAACAGTTCGTTTCGCTTTTGGATTCGATGAACGAACAAATCGTCATTCTGGACTTCGGGTCGCAATACACGCAGGTGATCGCGCGCCGCGTGCGCGAGTGCCAGGTGTATTCCCAAATTCTGCGTTACGACACGCCCGCGGCCACGATCGCGGCGCTGCAACCCAAAGGGATCATCTTGTCCGGCGGCCCCTCGTCGGTCTATGCCCCGGATGCGCCGTTGCCCGATCGGGGCGTCTTTGCCCTCGGCGTGCCGGTGTTGGGCATTTGTTATGGCGTGCAACTGCTGGCCCAATTCCTCGGTGGCCGGGTCGAGAAAGGCCAAAAACGCGAGTACGGCAAGGGCGCGCTCAAGGTAAAGGACAAGTCGTGTGCGCTGTTCCGCGGCCTGCCGCAGCAGCTCCAGGTGTGGAATTCGCATGGCGACCGGCTCACGAAAATTCCGCGCGGTTTCAAGCCGGTCGCCGTCACGGACAACTCCCCCTTCGCCGCCATTGAAAACCGTGCACGCAAACTGTTCGGCCTGCAATTTCATCCGGAAGTCGTGCATACGCCGCGTGGCCGCGAAATCGTGTCCAACTTCGTCCACGGCATTTGCGGTTGTGGCAAAAACTGGACGATGCGCCATTACGCGGAGCAGGCCGTGGAGGAAATCCGCCAACGTGTCGGCGCCGGCAAGGTCATCCTCGGCTTGAGCGGCGGGGTGGATTCCAGCGTGGCCGCCGCCCTGTTGCACAAGGCCATCGGCGACCAATTGACCTGCATCTTCGTCAATAACGGCTTGCTGCGGGCGCGCGAGGCGGAAACCGTCCAGGAAGTCTTTGGCAGGCATTTTCAAATCCGGTTGAAATACGTGGACGCCTCGCGGCGGTTCCTGAAGGAACTGCGCGGCGTCACCGATCCCGAACGAAAACGCAAAATCATCGGCGCGGAATTCATCCGTGTGTTCGACGACGCGGTGATCGAGTTGGCCCGGAAGAATGGGGCCGGCGACCGGCGCCAGGTCAAGTTCCTCGCCCAGGGCACCCTTTACCCGGACGTCATCGAATCGGTGCCCATCGGCGGCAATCCCGCCGCGCTCATCAAAAGCCATCACAACGTGGGCGGCTTGCCCAAGAAGATGAAGCTGGCGCTGGTCGAACCGCTGAAATGCCTGTTCAAGGACGAAGTGCGGCAACTGGGCCTGGAGTTGGGCCTGCCCAAAGAGATTGTTTTTCGCCAGCCGTTTCCCGGTCCCGGCCTGGCCGTGCGCTGCGTGGGCGAAGTGACGCCCGGGAAATTGCAGGTGCTGCGCCGTGCCGACGCCATTGTGGTGGAGGAGATGAAAGCCTGCGGCCTTTACTACAAGACCTGGCAGACGTTTGCCGTGCTCTTGCCGGTGCGCAGCGTGGGAGTGCAGGGCGACGAGCGCACCTACGACTGGACGCTCGCCATTCGCGCCGTGGAATCGCAGGACGGCATGACGGCGGACTGGGTGAGGCTGCCCTATGACCTGCTGGAAAAAATCTCGCTGCGCATCACCAATGAAGTGCGCGGGTTGAACCGGGTGGTGCTCGATCTTACCAGCAAGCCGCCGGGGACGATCGAGTGGGAGTAATCACCATCACGTATTGCGCACAAACAATTTCCCCGGCAGTTGCCGGACCACCCGCTTCATTTCCAAGCTCAATAGGGCCACGCTCACCGCCGAACTTGGCAGGCCACTGCGCCGGATGACTTCGTCAATGGCCGATTCCTCGTGGTTCAGGGCGTCGAAGACCTTTTGTTCGTTTTCGCTCAGTTCCAGCGCGGGCAGGACGCCCGTTTCGCCCGGCGACGGCGGACGGTTGCTGCCCGGAAACAAATATTCGAACTCGCTCAGGACGTCCTCCGCCCCCTCGCACAATTTTGCGCCTTGCTTGATCAAATCGTGACAGCCTTTGCTGCGCGGCGAATCAATCCGGCCGGGCACGGCAAAAACCTGCCGGCCATATTCGGTCGCGAAATTAGCCGTGATGAGCGCGCCGCTGTTCGCATCCGCCTCCACCACCACCGTGCCCAGGGTCATGCCCGCCACGATGCGATTGCGGATGGCGAAGCTCTGCCGGTCGCCATTGCGGTTGAAGGGAAATTGGGTGATGACGGCCCCGTTTTCCGCGATGCGCAAGAACAAATCGCGGTTCTCCGGCGGGAATACGAGGTTGATGCCCGTGCCCAGCACGCAAATGGTCCGGCCCTTGGCCGCGAGCGCGCCCTGATGCGACGCCGTATCAATGCCGCGCGCCCCGCCGCTCACCACCGTCACGCCCACATAGGCCAGTTGATACGCCAGCTTGCGCGCGGATTCGATTCCGTAATGCGTGGTCATGCGGGATCCCACCATGGCCACGGCATTTTTGTCCCTGGCGGTCACCGCGCCTTTGACGTAAAGCACCAGCGGCGGGTCGTAGATTTGCCGGAGTATTTCCGGATAGTCCGCGTCGGTTTGGATCAAAACCTGGCAGCCGAAATCTTGAATGCGCTTCAACTCGCCGGACAGGTCAACCTTCGTCTCCCAGGTCGCAATGGCCTCCGCCGTTTCCTCGCCGATGTTGCGGACGCGGAGCAAAGCGGAACGGGGGGCCGCCAGGATTTTGGGCGCTTCGCCGAAGTGTTCAAGCAGCAGCCGGGCGCGCACCGGCCCGACGTGCTCAATCAGGTTCAGCGCGATTAGGGCTTCGCGGGAATCCACGCCGGTTTGATAAGGGTTGTCAGGCGCGACGGCAAGCACTGTTTCAAAGGCATTGACTTACCGGCAATATAGAATATCATTTTGATATGAGTGCAACCAAACACCATGCCTATGCTTTGAGGTTGCCCCGGCAGGATGCCAAAGCCTTGGCCGAGGCCCAGGTGAAATGCGGTCAATCACAGAACCGTCTCATTATTCAGTGTGTGCGGCAGGCTTTGCCGGACGTGGTGGCAAAATTTCTTCCGCCATCCGGGCGCGTCACCAACGTCGAACCACTGCTGGATGAGGTTTTGAGTCGAATCTACTCCAAACCGGAAGAGGAGGACGAAAAGGGAGTGCGCCAGTTCATGGCCGTTCAGGCGTTTGGAGGTGAAGATTGAAGCCGTGGGAAGTCTGGGACAGCCCCCTGTTTGGTGGACATCCGTGCGTCATCATTTCCAATGGAAAACGGGTTGAACGGAAAAACAAGGTCGTCGTTTTGAAATGCACTACCATGCGGCCCGGCACACCCTACGATCCCGACGAACTCCACGCTACGCTGGATGAAGTGGATGGTTTGGACACCACCACGCGTTGTGAATGTGACCTGCTTTATACGGTGGAAAAGTCAGTTTTGAAAAACCGGCGTGGTGAAGTTTCTTTTGACCGCCGCCGCGACATTTCCCGTAAGATTATTCAAGGTTTGGCGATTGCCGGATTTTAGGGTTCCCCCCGGTTTCGCAAGATTGCGTGCCTGTGTGGATTCTGCTACTGAATCGGCGTGCCTGACCCAAGCCTGTTGTTGCTCGTCCCGGCTTTTAACGAGGAGCGCCGCATCGAACCCGTGCTGCGCGACTACGCGGAATTCTTCGGGCGCAACTATTCCGGCAAATTCCAGATGGTCGTTGTGCTCAACGGTTGCACGGATAACACCCTGGGCGTAGTCCAAAAGGCCGCGGCGGAATTTCCCGTCATTCGAGCCTTGGAATTTAGGGAACCCATCGGCAAGGGCGGTGCGCTCATTGAGGGCCTCAAACTGGCCGCTCATGCGGACCTGATCGGTTACACGGATGCCGACGGCGCGACGCCGCCGGGCGCGCTGCTGGCGTTGGTGCGCCACATGGACAAAGCGGATTGCGTCGTCGGCTCCCGCTGGCTGCCGGAGTCCATCATTCATCAGTCGCAGACCGGCAGCCGGCGATTCGCCAGCCGGGTGTTTCACTTGATCGTGCAATTGTTGTTCCGGTTGAACATTCACGACACGCAGTGCGGCGCCAAGGTGGTGAAGCGCGAGGTCATTGAGAAAATCCACCCGAACCTGCGCATCGCGGACATGGCTTTTGACATCAACCTGCTCGTCGCCATCAAGCAGGCGGGCTATCGCATCCGCGAAGTGCCGACCGAATGGACCGACCAGGCCGGCTCCAAAGTGGTGCTGGCGCGCTCGTCGCTGACGATGTTGTTGTCGGCCTTCCGCGTCCGGCTGATTTACTGGCCGACGATTTACCGGCTGCTTCGGCCCCTGCGTCCCTTGGAAGGCTGGATCTATACCAAACTCCGCCAACCCCGGCCTTTGCCCGGCCCGGATTCCCGGAAGCGCGAGGATGGAAAATAGCGGAGGGAGGATGAAAACGTTGGTAGAATCCGTATGACACCGACCCCTGATTTAATGACGAATGACAAATGACGAATGGTATATCCGTAGATCGTCCTGCCATTCGCCATTCGTCATTCGTCATTCCTCCCCTCCATTCCCCGCGATTACTTTGCCCTTCGCGCCCCAGGTAAACCAGGCACAGATCGCGAAGCAGAGCGAGGTGAAAATGCAGAGCGTCTTCAACACCATTACCGGACTGTCATGATATATCGTCAGCGCCAAGCCGTAAAATATCGCCAAGAGCACTAGGAAAGGGACGATCCGGAAATGCGAACGCGCCATCAAATCAGTGACCATCACATTGGCCAGCGTCAGCGGCACCATGGCGCCGGCATACCACGGCAGAATCGCCAGCGTGGGTGCAACATAGTCATGCGGATAAACGATTCGCACCGCCACCGGCCCCAACAGCCACAGACCCAGCATGCCCAAGGCCACCAGCCCCGCCGTACCCAGCAATACCATGCCTAGCAGGCTCATCTTTTCCGATTTCGCCGTGCTATGGACAATTTTCGGAAACATGACCGTCGTAAGCGGCAGCACCACCCATAGCAATGCGCGCGACAGCGTCCCTGCTGCTCCATAGGCCGCCGTGCTGTCCGCGCCGAAATACGCGTCCACAAAACTGGTGTCCGCCGAAAACAGAAATTGCGTCGCCGTGAAGCCCAGCATCAGCGGAACCACCTGCCGCAAAAACTTTTTGTGCTCGAACCGTTCGCCCGCACCGTGCCACAACGAGCGCGTCTGCCAGACGCCCACTGCCGTGGCCACCGCCAAACCGATGAACGCCGCCGTCATAATGCCCGTGGCGTAGCCCTGCAGCGCGAATACGATGAGCACGGCCGCCAGGCCGCGGCAACCGCCGTTGAAAATGTTGGCCCAGCCCAGCCACAAAAAATTCTGCGCGCCCTGCATGACCCCGGCAAACAGAGGCATCAACAGGGAAAACAACATGACCACCAGCAACAGCCACAAGGCGATGGGATTGCTCAGGTGCCAGTTGGCGACGATGGATTTCTGAAAGCACAAGGTGACCGCCGCAGCCACCAGCCAGAGCAGCACCGTGCCCAGCCAGGCGGCGCGGATGGTGCTGCGCAATTGACGTTGGCGGTTGGTCGCCAGCGCGTACGCCGTCTGTTGCGCGAACACACTCTGAAAGGGAATCGTCGGCACGATGTTCACGACCGAGAACAACGTGATGAGGATGCCGTATTCGGAGGCGGGGATTTTTCGGGACAGAAAATGGATGCAGAGCATCAGCGCACCGGCCGTCATGGTGGCCACCATCAGCCAGCCGCTCTGCCGGAAAAATGCGGCGTGGTGTGCTTCCGCACGGCCCGGCGGCGGATCGGCCTGGATTGGTTCAACGGTCATGGACACGCGCGCAGAGCTTGCCGGATGCGGTTGAATGAGAAAAGGCATTTTGCGGCCGGAAGGCGGAATTGGGGAAAAAAGGTCTGGAACCAGGGAAGTTCCCGGTTCCCACGCCGGTTTGGTTATCTGCGCGCTCCTTTGCTTGCGGCCCCGCTTCGCAGCCGGTTGCGCGGCTGGTGATGCTGGGTTATTAATGAGGACTATGAAAAAGTTGATTCCTGTTCTGCTCGGTTTAAGTTGCATTATGACGGCTCATGCGACCATTCAAACCAAGGACGTTGAATACGAACAAGGTGATACGACGCTCGAAGGCTATGTGGCCTACGACGATGCCACCCGGGGCACGCGCCCGGGCGTGCTCGTGGTACATCAATGGATGGGGCTCACCGATTACGAGAAGAAACGCGCCCAAATGCTCGCGCAACTCGGCTACGTCGCGTTTTGTGCGGACATCTACGGCAAAGGCATCCGGCCCACAAACACGCAGCAGGCCGGCGCGCTGGCCGGTCAATATCGCAACGGTGACCGCCAGTTGTTGCGCGCCCGCGTCAAGGCCGGCCTGGACGCATTGCGGCAACAGCCGCTGGTTGACCCGCGCCGTATCGCCGCCATCGGCTATTGTTTCGGTGGCACGACCGTCCTGGAACTGGCGCGCAGCGGCGCAGACCTGAACGGTGTCGTCAGCTTCCACGGCGGCCTCGACGCGCTCAACCCTGACGAAGGCAGGAACATCAAGTGCAAAGTGCTGGTCTGCCACGGTGCGGACGATCCGTTTTCCTCGCCGCAGAACATCGCCGCGTTCGAAAACCAAATGCGCAGCGGCGGCGTGGACTGGGAGTTCATCCAATACGGCGGCGCGGTCCATGCCTTCACGCAACGGGACGCCGGCAACGATAATTCCAAAGGGGCAGCCTACAATGAAAAGGCCGATAAACGTTCCTGGGAGACCATGCAGCAATTCTTCGCCGAGATTTTTAAGTGACGTGGCTGGTCAAATCAGTTAAATGAGTTAAACGAGTTGAATCGTTAAATGGGCAACGCCATTTGCCATTTAATTTTTTAACTGATTTGGCCAATCACGAACCACTCATGCGCATCACCGGCGGCAAAGCGGCGCGACGAATTCTCCGGGTCCCCAAAGGATTCGACGTGCGTCCGACGCCAGATCTGGTCAAGCAGGCGGTTTTCAACAGCCTCGCTTCGCGGATTGTGGGGGCGCGCGTGCTGGAGCTGTTCGCCGGTTCGGGCGCGCTAAGCCTCGATTGCTTGAGCCGCGGAGCCGTGTCGGCGGTGTGCGTCGAGAAGTCACCCCGTCACGTCGAATACATCCGGGGCAACGCGCAATCGGCCGGCCTTGAGCCGAACCTCGAAGTCCGCACGCAAGACGTTTTCACGGTGATTCATCAACTGGCGGAGTCCGGCAGGCAGTTCGACTTGATTCTGGCCGACCCGCCCTACGGTGAGAAGAACATTGGGCGCCGGTCCACCTCGTTTGCCCAGCGACTGCTCGACAATCCCCATTTGCCCAAGCTGCTGGCGCCCGGCGGGCGTTTCATTCTGGGCCACACCAAGCGCGATACCCTGGATATCATTGCGCCATGGCGGGAGGCCAAACAGCTCAAGCACGGCGACAGCGTTATGCGGTTTTTGGCGACCGCGTAGGACCGGCATCGGTCGGTCCTAAGATGACGAAGCTTGCTCGACGGCCTCGCGCAGCGTGCGTTTGAATTTTTCGATGCCCTGGTCAAACGCGGCGGCGATCGGCAGCACCGCGACCCTTTTGATTTTGGCCTTGAATTGCTTCAAGTTTTTCTCGGCGACGGCTTCATCCATTTTGTTGGCCGCGACCAGCCGTGGCTTTTCCAGCAGCGCCGGGTCATAAAGCTCCAGTTCACGCAGCAAATTCTTGTAATCATCCCAGGGCTTGCGGTTATCCGCGCCGGCCATGTCCAGCAGCAACACGAGTATTTTGCAGCGTTCAATATGGCGCAGGAACGCATGGCCAAGGCCGACATTCCGGTGCGCGCCTTCGATCAAACCCGGCACGTCGCAAACCGTCAACCGGTGAAAATCGTCGTATTCCAGGATACCGATCTGGGGATGCAGCGTGGTGAACGGGTAGGGCGCAATCTTGGGGCGCGCCTTGGAAATGGCGGTGAGCAACGTGGATTTGCCGGCATTAGGATACCCCACCAGGCCAGCCTCGGCGATGATGCGCAGCTCCAGAAGAAAATCCCCCTCCTCGCCAGGTTCGCCGGGTTGCGCGAAACGCGGGGTCTGTCGGGCCGCCGTGGCAAAATTCCGGTTGCCCAACCCGCCGCGACCGCCTTGGCACAAAACAAACCGCTGGCCGTGCTGCGTGAGGTCGGTAACGAGTTCACCTTTGTGGAACCCACGGGATTCGTCCATGGCGGCTGATGCCGACAAATCAATTTCCTGCGCCACCACACCGCTGGCACTGCGAATCAAAGGGCGTTGACCGGCGCTGGTAGGCAAGGTTGCGCCTGCCGGGCGCGCCGGCGTCCCGCCCGCTGGTTTCGCAGACGTCGGCGGGAAGCCAGCGGCGTCAGCCGCCCGCCACACCAGTGTGCCGCAGGGAACCTTGACGATTAAGTCCTTGCCCGCGTGGCCGTCCATGCCCTTGCCCATGCCCCCGTGACCGTCCTGGGCAACGAGGCGCGGCTGGTAATACTGCGCGATCAGATTGTTCAGATCGTGGTCGGCCTGAAGGATCACACTGCCGCCCGCGCCGCCGTTGCCGCCGCTCGGGCCGCCTTTGGGACGAAACTTCTCCCGCTGGAAGGCCACACAGCCTTTGCCGCCGTGCCCCGCCCGCGCGTAGATTTTGATTTCGTCAACGAACATGCGTTGGTTAAATGGTCAATCTTCTCCCTCTCCCCGCTTGGGCGGGGAGAGGGAGCCAGGAACAACAAAAAAGGCGAGGCCCGCGGCCTCGCCCGGAAATTCATTTACGCCGTTTAATTCTTTACGGCCGGTTCCGCCTGCACGTTCACCCGCCGGCCTTCCTTGTCGAACTTTATCTTGCCGTCCACGAGCGCAAATAGCGTCCAATCCCGGCCGGTGCCGACGTTCCGGCCCGCTTCAAACTTGGTGCCGCGCTGGCGGACGATGATGCTGCCGGCGGTGACGGATTCGCCGCCGTAGGCTTTTACGCCGAGTCGTTTGCTGGCGCTGTCGCGGCCATTACGGACGCTGCCTTGTCCTTTTTTATGAGCCATAAATTCTACGCCTTGATTTCTTTGATCTTTACCACCGTCAACTCCTGGCGATGGCCGATGGATTTGTGGTAACCCTTGCGGCGTTTCATTTTGAACGTGAGTTTTTTCTCGCCGCGCTTGTGTTCAACCACGTCGGCCACCACCGTGGCGCCGGTTACCGTGGGGGCGCCCACGCTCACTTTGCCGTCCTGGTTGACCAGCAAAACGCGGTCAAATGTCACGGGCTGGCCGGCCTCAACCGCCAGCCGCTCGATCTCCACCGTGTCGCCCGCGGCCACACGATACTGTTTGCTGCCTGTTTCCAACACTGCGTACATAGATTTCCCGCAAAAGGGTAGTTATATAAACAAAAATGTGTCCGGATGTCAACCTGCGAGTTTGAAAAATTGGCCTTTGCTTACGTTCTTGCCGCCGGTTTCTTCGCCGCTTTATCCAGGATCGTGGTGAGAATACCAGCGGGCACCTGCTCGAACGTCAACGGTTCCATGGAATACGACGCGCGCCCTTTGGACAGCGACCGAATGGCCGTGGCATAGCCAAACATTTCGGCCAGTGGCACTCGCGCGCCTACAATGGTCTGGCCCTGCTTGGCCTCGATGTTGACGATGTGGCCGCGCCGCCGCGTGATGTCGCCGATCAGGTCGCCCTGGTACTCGTCGGGCGTGGTGCATTCCACCTTCATGATCGGTTCCAGCAAAATGGGGCCGGCTTTTTTGAAGGCGTCTTTGAGCGCAAAAATACCGGCCATCTTGAAGGCCAATTCGTTGGAGTCCACTTCGTGGAAGGTGCCGTCCACCACCTGCGCCTTGAGGTCAATGACCTGATATCCGGCATAGACGCCGCCTTTGATGGCTTCTTCGATGCCGTCAATGACCGCCGGGATGTATTCCTTGGGAATGGCGCCGCCGACGATCTTGTTTTCGATCTCGATGCCTTTGCCCCGTTCGTTGGGCTGAATCTGGATGCAGGCGTGGCCGTACTGGCCGCGGCCGCCGGACTGCCGGATGAACTTGCCTTCGCCGTCCGCTGACTTGGTAATGGTTTCGCGGTAGGCGATTTGCGGGGCGCCAGTGTTGGCGTCCACCTTGAACTCGCGCTTCAGGCGGTCGCAAATGATTTCCAGGTGCAACTCGCCCATGCCGGCAATGATGAGTTGGCCGGTTTCCTGGTTGGTAAAACACCGGAACGTCGGGTCTTCCTCCGCCAGGCGTTGCAGGCCCTCGGACATCTTGTCGCGGTCGGCGCGCGTCTTGGGCTCCACCGCCATGCTGATGACCGGCTCGGGAAATGTCGGCGGCTCGAGCGTTACATCGAAGTCCTCGTCGCACAACGTGTCGCCGGTGGTGATGTTGCGCAGCCCGACCAGCGCCGCTATGTCGCCGGCGAATACCCGCTCCACGTCCTTGCGTTCGCTGCCCTGAATTATCATCAGGCGGCTGACCCGCTCGCGCCTGCGCGTGCGCGGATTGTAAATCGTATCGCCCTTTTCGAGCTGGCCCGAATAGACCCGGAAAAACACCAGCTTGCCCGCGTAAGGATCGGTCCACAACTTGAACGCCAGCGAACAAAACTTGTTGGCATCGCTGGTGTCCACCACGACTTTGTTGTCCGTGCCCGGTTCGGTGCCTTCAGCCGCGGGCACGTCGAGCGGGCTCGGCAGGTAATCCACCACGGCGTCAATCAGCGGCTGCACGCCTTTTTTCTTGAAGGCGGAGCCGCACAACACCGGCACCAATTCGATTTTGCAGGTCAGCCGGCGGATGGCGGCTTTGAGTTCCTGGGGCGTCACCGGCTTTTCTTCCAGCACGAGCTCGGCGATCCGGTCGTCCTTGTTGGAGACGGCATCCACCAGTTCGGCCAGCGCGGCCTTGGCGCGCTCCTGGTGTTCGGCGGGGATTGCCTTGACCTCATAATTCAAGCCTTCATTGACCACGTCACCCGGCCCCCAATAGATGGCCTTCTGGTTCACCACGTCAATGACGCCGGCAAAGCGGTCCTCCGCGCCGATGGGCAGGAAGATGGGGTAGGCATAAGCTTTGAGCTTGTTGCGCATGTCGGCCAGTGCGTTCTCGAAGTTGGCGCCGGTGCGGTCCATCTTGTTGACGAACGCGATGCGCGGGACTTTGTACTTGGTGGCCTGCCGCCAGACGGTCTCCGACTGCGGCTGAACGCCGGCCACACCGCAAAACACGGCCACCGCGCCATCCAACACGCGCATCGAACGCTCCACCTCTGCCGTAAAGTCCACGTGTCCGGGGGTGTCAATGATGTTGATCCGGTGGGGCACGCCCAGATACGCCTTGTACAGCTCGTTTTCGCCGTGCTTGGTCTGTTTTTGCGTCCAATAGCACGTCACCGCCGCCGAGGTGATGGTTATCCCGCGTTCGCGCTCCTGTTCCATCCAGTCCGTCACCGTATTGCCATCGTCCACGTCGCCGATTTTGTGGATGAGGCCGGTGTAAAAGAGAATGCGTTCGGTCGTCGTGGTTTTGCCCGCGTCAATGTGCGCCGCGATCCCGATATTGCGGGTCCGCTCCAGCGGGTATTCACGTTTGGACGAATTCGCCGATTTTTCGTTGTTGGCCATTTTAAATCGCTAAACCGTTTAAGCGTTGAAGCGTTGAAGCCATCACGCTTCAACGCTTCAACACGTCAACTTGCTAAATTACCAGCGGAAATGGGCAAACGCCTTGTTCGCCTGGGCCATCTTGTGGACCTCGTCGCGTTTGCGGATGGCGTTGCCCTGTCCTTGATACGCTTCCAAAATCTCCGTCGCCAGCGCCTGGCGCATCGGCTGGCCCTTGCGGGCGTCTGCGAAATCCACAATCCAGCGCAGCGCCAGCGCCGCCTGGCGGTCCGACGGCACTTCCAACGGCACTTGATAGGTGGCCCCGCCCACGCGCCGGGCTTTGGTCTCGATGCGCGGCTTGGCGTTGTCCACCGCCCGCTGCAATATCTCGACCGGATTGCTGGCCGGGTTCTTCTCGGAAATCTGGTCGAACGCCTTGTAAACAATTCGTTGCGCCGTGCTTTTCTTGCCGCACAGCATCACCGTGTTGATCAGGCGCGACACCAGGACGCTTTGAAACTTGCCGTCTTTGGCTATCGTCCGTCGGGAAGCTTGTCGTCTGCGGGACATGGATTGGTTAAATGAGTTAAATTGCGTTAGACTGCGTTAGTAGCGTTGAATAGCGTTGAATAGCGTTGATAGAGTTAAATCGGTTAAAGGAGTCAAATCCACGTCACGCGGCGGCGGGCGCCGGCGCAGCCGGGGCGGCGGCGGCGGGCGCGGCGGGCTTGGACCCGGGCTTCGGACGTTTCACGCCATATTTCGAGCGGCTCACGCGGCGTTTCTCCACGCCGGCGGCATCCAGCCGTCCGCGCACGATATGATAGCGCACACCCGGCAAATCCTTCACGCGGCCGCCACGCACCATCACGATGGAGTGTTCCTGCAGGTTGTGGCCCTCATCCGGGATGTAGGCAATGACTTCGTAGCCGTTCGTGAGCCGTACTTTGGCCACCTTGCGCATGGCCGAATTGGGCTTCTTGGGCGTGCGCGTCATCACCTGGATGCACACCCCACGACGAAACGGCGAGCCTTCCAGGGCTGGCGCCTTGGACTTGTACTTTAACTTGCGGCGGCCCTTGCGGACCAGTTGGTTGATCGTCGGCATTTCGTCTTAAAAATGGAGCGCCAAATATACCAAAAAAATCCTCCGTTGCAACAAGTATTTTAAACCATTGATATTGGACGTTTTTGAGCGCTCTGGCACACTGTCCGCATGGCATCAATCGTCAGAGTGGCTGTCCTCGGCGTCGGTTCCCTCGGCAAAGAACACGCACGCATTTACGCCGAACTCGCCAAGGCCGGCCAGGTCGAATTGGCCGGCATTTTCGACACCAATCCCGATACCGCGCGCCGGGTGGCCGCTCCATACAAAGCGCGGGTTTTTGATTCCCTCGCCCAAGCCGCCGCCGCCAGCGACGCACTGAGCGTGGTCACCCCCACCGTCACGCATTACGAACTGGCCAAGCAGTTGTTGGCCCAGGGCAAGCACGTCCTCGTGGAAAAACCGATGACCGACAACGCCGCGCAGGCTGCCGAGCTCGTGCAACTCGCCCAGCAAAACCACTGCGTTCTGCAAGTTGGCCACGTCGAACGCTTCAATCCGGTGTTCAAATACCTCGAAACCGCCGCGCCCAACCCGCGCTTTATCGAATGCCTCCGGCTCTCCCCCTTCCCCGCCCGCTCCACTGATATCGGCGTCGTGCTGGATCTGATGATTCACGATCTTGATGTCGTGCTCGCCTTCGTGAAATCGCCCGTAACCCACGTGGATGCCGTGGGTATTCCGGTGTTGAGTCAAAGCGAGGATATTGCCAACGCGCGGTTGCGGTTCGCCAACGGCTGCGTGGCCAACCTCACCGTCAGCCGCGTCACCACCAAAAAAATGCGCGAAATCCGCGTATTTAGCGGCGGCGCGATCCAATCAAGTGGTCACCAGCCGAGTGCGACGGCGAGTTACGTCTCCCTCGATTACCGCGCGCAAGAAGGTTACATCTACCGCATCGCGCGCGACGATGAAGCGGAGAGCTCGTTGTTGAAGAAAATTTTTGCCGCCAAGGATTCGGCCGTGGTGGGCGAATTTGCCGGCAAACGTGTCGTGCGCGAGCCCGTGCCCATTGCGAAGGAGGAGCCACTCAAACTCGAACTGCAGGATTTTGTGAAGTGCGTCCGCGAGCGGCACGCGCCGGTGGTCAGCGGCGAGTCCGCCAAACGCGCGCTGGATCTGGCGTTTGAAATTACGAGACAAATACAAAATCAAACAATTTAACGCAACGGCGGAAAAGCAGCAGGGTTGAAGTCAAAAACAATGTGTGACGTTGGAAAAACTGCAGAGCAGCCGGTGGTCGCCGTTGAAATAGCTGCGGAGCAGCGCACGATAGCAGCCCATAGCGCCAGCTATGGGGAAGGAAGAAAACGACATGAAAAAATTCCACCTCTTTCGCCCCTGCCGGGGCTTGGACGGTTTTGATCATCGTGTTCCCACGGCTGGCGCCGTGGGCTACTATCGCGCGCCACTCCGTGGCTAAAACGTGGTCGTGAACCCTAAAACCTTCATGCTCATCGCCGGCGAGGCCAGCGGAGACTTGCTCGCGGCCGAGCTGGTTTCCGCCTTGCGTGCGCAAGCTTCCCGCGGCGATCCTACCTCCGCGCCGCGCTTCTTCGGCGCCGGCGGCCCGAAAATGGCCGCGGCCGGCGTCGAACTGGCCCTCGATCTGACGCAACACTCCGTCGTCGGCATTTCGGACGTGCTCAAAAATTACCTTAAGTTCCGGGGGTTGTTCAACCAACTGCTCGCCCTGGCCATTGAACGCAAACCGGACGTCCTCATCGGCGTGGACTTCGGCGGCTTCAACCTGCGCTTCGGCCACGCGGTCAGAAATTACGTCCGCGGCAATCCGTTCTCCAATTGGAATCCGAAAATCGTCCAATTCGTGTCCCCCCAGGTTTGGGCGTCGCGCCCGGGCCGGGCGGACCGGCTGGCGGCGGATTACGATTTGGTTTTAAGCATTTTCCCCTTCGAGAAAGACTGGTACGCGCAGCGCACGCCAAATCTCCGCGTGGAATTTGTCGGTCACCCGATGCTGGACCGTTTTGCGAACGACGAAGCACAATTATCGCCCCGCCCGCCGGAAGCCGCGTCAATCGTAGATCGCAAATCGCAAATCCTCCTGCTGCCCGGCAGCCGGACGAGCGAATTGAAAAAGCACCTGCCCGTGATGTTCGGGGCCTTGGAGCTGGTGCGGGCAAAATTGCCCGGCGCGACGGCCAAAATGATTTTGCCCGATGAGGCGTTGAAGAAACTCGCGGTTGATCTGTCCGCGCCGCCGGTCGGCGTGGAAATCCAAATCGGCGGCTTGCCGGAAGCATTGGCGCAGGCCGGCCTGGCCATCGCCTCGACGGGCACGGTGACCATGGAGTGCGCCCTTTTCGGCGTGCCGGCGGTGACCCTCTACAAAACCTCGTGGTTCAACTTCGAAATCGCCAAACGCCTGGTGACCGTCAAATGGGCGACCATGCCGAACATTCTCGCCAACGAAGAGGTGTACCCGGAATTCATCCAAAACGCCGCCACGGCGGAAAATCTGGCGCGAGCGGCGCTGGACCTCCTGCAAAACCAACCGCGCCGGGAGAAAATCCAGACCCAACTTGCCACCATTGTTTCGTCGCTTGGCGGTGGCGGCGCGTGCCGGCGCGCGGCCTCGGCGATAGCGAATCTTTTTGCCGCTCCGCCCGCGGCTACAACAACTTGACAAAAATCCAGTTGATCAGGAAAAACAGCCGGTCACCGTGTGTAAACAACATCAGGGGCGCGGACATAAACGAGGCTGGATGGTGCCATGCGGCGCAACGCCGGGCAATGAGTTTGGCAATGTCCCAAATCCTCGCCTGAAAAATTATTTAAACCGCGAAATACGGCAAAAACGCGAACAACGCTAAAGGGAAGCACGAATACCGGGATTCTCCACCCGGATTTTCAGGAAGAATGTTCGTGTATTTCGCGTGGTTCGCGGTTCTCTCCGTTTCCTATATCGGCGCGGTTTTTGACCCTCCCTGTTTTCCTCGTCTCCATGGTCGGCGGTCTCAGTAAGACGGGGATTTGGGTCACGGCAAGTTCATTTTGCTGCCCCCATTTTTCTGCCTTCGTCTGTTGTCATTTCGTCAGGGATATTCAGGCAGAAACATTTCAGCATTTCAGCGTTTTAGCGTTTTAGCGTTTCGGCGCCCCTTATTGGGGGAACGCCGGCCGGGGTTGGGGTGCCGGCAGCGCGTCCTGTGGCTGGAAGCGTTGCGGCCGGAAGACCGGTTGGCGGAAGGGGACGGCTTCCCGAGCCGGCTGGCAGACGCCGCCATTGAAGCTGACGCTGAGGCCAATCAGGCTGGCAAATTTCATCAAGTCAGTATAGATGGCGCCGCCAATGATAAAGAGCACGAAGGACATGGCGAAATACGCGAAAAGGAAGCAATTGACGGTTCGCAGCGCGGGGTCGCCATGGCGCAGATTCAAATACATCACCCGCGAACCGGCAACCATAAACCACAGGAAAGCAATGGCGCCCCAGATGCCAAAGGGAATGAGCACCGAGAGCGGTCCATTGTGGTAATCGTAGGAAAGCGCAAGGGAATTTTGGGCGGGATCAAATCTGCCCTCGGCGGTGGCCATGGCCGCATCCATTCCCATCATGGAATTGAAGTCCTCGGGGTGGATGGCCAGGCCCTTGCCCAGCAGCAGGTATTGCGGAACCTGTTTCGACAGGGAGGTCCACATTTGTATTCGCCAGTCAACGCTGGCTTGCGCGGAATCCCGGGCATCTGTGCTCAAATTCAAACCGGGAATGAAGGCGATGGTCCTTTGGGCGGTAAAAGGAAGTTTGGATGCCAACGGAAAGAGAGCCGTAAAGCCGAACACCCCCAGGAAAGCGAAGATGGGCAGCAACTTGGTGCGGTGCAGTCCTTCCAAAAAGAACTGGAGCACGAAGACGATGGCAACGCTCGCAATTCCGGCGCGATAGCCGCCCAGAAAAATCGCGGCCACAGCCAGAAGAAACAGAGGCAGCCGCCACAGTTTGCCTTCGAGGAAAACCCCGCGGATGCCATATACGGCCAGGAGCAAAAGTGCCAGCGCGCTGCCGCTGCCGGCAAACCCCGCCAGCCGTGTTTCGCCAAATTGGACGTTGCCGCCACTATAAAAAACATTCGCGTCCGGCGGGAAAACCCAGAAGATGAACCGCGTCCAGGACGGCATGTAGGGATAGAGATCGCCAATAAAAGTGAGCAGTCCGCTGAAAAAATAGAGGCCCAGGTATAATCTGGCGTATTTCAGCGGGACGCGCCGGGATATCAGGGCAAAATAGACCACGATGCCGGCGAACATCATCACGTACTTTTTCCCGCCGTACACCTCCGACCCAAGGGCGCGCAGTCCAATACCACCCGTGAGCTCGGCCGTCAGCAACACCAGGGCCCCAATGCACACCAACGGCCAGGTGACCTGCGGCACGCGGAGGAAATGCCTTTCGCTGTTCAGGGCCCGCTCGGTGACGGCTATGGCCAGGCTTAGCACGGCGATCGCCAGCCACAACGGCGGGTCGCCTTTCAGGAAAAAGAGATAAAAACCCATCTGCAGGCTCAAGACCAGCAAGGCATGATGCCAGCGTATCAGGATGGGAGACACCAGTATGAGTATCAACAGCCCGACCATGATCATGGCCGACGTGTCGTAGCCCAGCAGTTGCAAGGGGTCGGTGAGCAAATAACCCACCACGATGGACAGGGTTATGCACACCGCGTAAACGATGAGCGACTTCAGGAAGGCCGGGGCGTTACTGGTCATTCTCTTATCTTCTCAATCATCATGGCCGGTTTTAACACTATATCAGTCGGTCTTTCTTGTTCCGACTGGCGGCAACCGGCCACTTCGCCAATGCCAGTCTCGTTGCTACCACAAGGATGGGGGAAATGCAAGAATGAAGTTGCCTGGAAGCTATTTTTTGAAATTGAAATTGTCACGGTTGCCTTCAAAATTCACATACGGATTGAACAGCGCCCGTTTGTTGTCGCGGATGGTGATCTGGCAACGCGACGGATGGTCCAGGACATGGAGAAAAAACATTTGCTTGACCCAGCGCGCCTTTCTGAAAATCCGGCTGTTCTCAAGAAACGCGTGGTGTTCGATTTTTCGCAACGGATTTTCCGCGTTGAATTCATTTACCGCCAACAGTTCACCGCAGTAGTTGTTGTGTGGATCCAGGGCGATGTCGTCCAAAAAGACCAGCGTGATGGGCAGATATTTTCGCGGACTGGCGTCCCGAAGGATTTTCAGCGCATCGCGCATTGAAAAATAATAATCCAGGTCGAACACCACATAGCCGATCGGTTCGTCCGGCGGCAGCCGGGAGATGAATCCGGCAACGGTGCCGGCCACTTCGCCGATGATCAATTGAACATTTGCGGGCAGGACCTTTTTCAAGGCGTCGCGGTTCATCACATAATCGCCCTGTTGGTAGAGGTCCGGGTGATCGCGATAATCCCTGGCCGGCGGCATTCCCTGGCCCGAATCAAAGCCGTACAACTTGAAGCCCACACCGGTAACGCGAGTCACCCGGCTGGCAATTCGAGCCATGTTCAGCAATCCAGTGCCGCTGGCGACGCCGAATTCGATCAACGACACGGTGCCTATGCCTTCCTGCCGGGCAAAATCCGCGGCTTTGAGGATGCCATAAGCATTGTTCTGGCGCACGACCAGATCATAAGCGACTTTGGCCCGGTATGAGCCGAACATCCACACGAACAATGAAAAAAAGTTCAAATGGAGTGGTTCGGTCAGCCTTTCGTTGAAAATTCGAGACCAGATTCTCCGCTGGGCAAGCCTTCTGAATAGAAAAGGTTTCATTCGACATTAAGAATGCCGGATTTTCTCCCCGCTCCGTGCATTTGCAAGTCAATTTTCCCATCCCCGGAAGGGCTAACAGCCCGTCGAAAAAGCAGGAGACGAGGAAAACAGGGATGGTCAAAATCAGAAATACCGGATTTAACCGCAAAGAACACAGAGAACACAAAGAATTGTTTGGGTCCCTCTCTGCGATCTTTGCGTTCTTTGCGGTTAAAATCTTCAGCTTTGGTTTCGCATATTTCGCATATTTCGCGGTTTAAATAATTTTCAGGCGAGCACTTCGCGATAAATGTCCAATTGCTGGCGCATATAAACCTTGGGATGATAGCGCTCGTTTGCCACGGTCGCCGCAGCGGGGCTGGCCGGGTGGCCGGCCTGTATCCAGCGGCTGATGGCCCCGGTCAACCCGGTCCAATCTTCCGTTTCAAACAGCTCGGCTCCAGGCATGTTCGCGGCGATTTCGGCGACGCCGCCGCTGCGCGCGCCAAAGAACTTCAAACCGCGGGCAAATCCCTCGGCCACGACGCTGCCAAACGCCTCCTCGGTGGGAAAATGAATCATGCCGGAAACCCGGTCAAAGGCCTGGACCATTCCCGCGTGAGTCGGGAAGCCGAGATACCGGGCCCATCCCGCAGTTTCCATGGGTTTGATCCGTTGCAGGAATTCGCGGGCGTACGCTTGCCCGGGCGCCAGCCCCACGAACCGGAATTCGCATTTCAAACCGCGGCGGTGGAGCGTCTCGGCGACGTTCAGCAATTCCAATTGCCGTTTTCGGGGGCTGATGACGCCGGCAATGATGAGGGCGCAATCCCGGGGCCCCACACCGGTGGGCGGCTGGAAAAAAAGGCCGCGCAGGCCCGGGTAAACCAACCAGCTCCGTTTGGCGCGGGAACGGACCAGCCTCTGGGTGTAGAGGGAATTGCAGATGACCCCATCGGTGCGCGGCAGGATGAAGTTTTCCAGCCGGGCGGCGAGCCAGGCAAAGCTGCCGATGCGCGCCCGGTCCAGCCGGGCCAATTCCGCCATGTTGCCCGCGATGGCCACGACGTTCGGAAACCCGGAAAACACCGCCGTGATGGCGCCTTCGCGTTCCGTGCCGACGCCGTGCACGATGTCCGGCTGGATTTCGCGCATTTTTGTCCGCACCGCGCGGATGCAACCCCGGTACAACGTCCGCATCCATCCCAGCTTCGGTACGTGCAGGCAGTGAAACCACACGTTCTCCGCCAATTTGGCCGGGGACTGCATGGGTTTTTGTGTGCACGAGAGCACGTGCAGTTCCAGTTCCGGCATGGAAGACACCGCCTCAATCATCGAATCCACCCCCGTCCCGAACCGGGGCTGCGTTTCGTGGTAGGTGCGTTCATTCTGGCGGCTGTCAATTGAGATCAATGCAATTTTCATCCGGATGCCGGTCAACATAAAACCTCCTGAAAGGCTTGAAAATGGAAAACGGTTTGGCCGGGCCATCTTTTTGGGCGAGGCATTGGCAGTGTCCTAAATTCAGGAGCGCGGCTCTATGAGCCGCAGCACATCCCCATGGAATCCAAGCCGCTGCGGATCGCAGACCCGCGCTCCGAAAACAAATCGGGACACTGCCGGAGCGCTGGAAAGCTGGACAATTGGGAAACGGTCAATACCATTTCCCGGGCTCCAGTTTCGTGGCGATCGGAGCCCTAAATCCGCCGCGATATGCCGAACAATCTAAAAAAACTCGCCCGCAAGGCCGGAGTGCTATTGCGCGGGGGTTGGCGTCCGGTGGCCGATCGCCGGCGGTTGCAAAAATCAGAGGATGGCCCAATGGACCCGGAGGCAATCAAGAAAGCGGGCTACCATGGCCAATACGGCCAGGACCAATGGGTAGTGGAGAACATCTACTTCGGAGATCTGCTGCCGGAATTTCTTTACCAGCAGGGGTACCGCCTGGCAAAAATCCTGCGCAGTGACAAGATTTACGTGCGCGCGTGAACGACGTTTTGTCCAAGCCCGTGCCGCCGCTGCATTCCGGGATTCTTCTGGTCAGCCCGGCCGCCCACTATCCAGCGCACAATTGGTCCAACACCGTGGCGCTGATGCGCGCTTTGGGGCGGAAGGGGCAAAACGTCCGAACGGTGATTTTCAGCACCGGCACCGAGACGATTCCGCCGGAGCTAACGGACCGGGTTGACCCGGTCTTTTCCCGCCTGCCGCCGGGGTGGAAGAAGGTGGCGGCGGGCAAATGGCAGGAGCGGCGCTTTGGCGCGTTGATGAACCTCTGCGAAACGGTGGCCTGCCTGTTCAAGGCGGCATCAATAGCGAAACGCACGAGGCGCGATGCCGAAACCAGGGCCGTGCTGCACTTCATCGGCGGCTCTTATTGGGTGGTGGTGCTGGCCGTGTTCCCTTTCCGGCGCATCCGCTTCGTCTATTCCCTGTACGGCGGCATGTTGTCGGGCCCGGCCGCGGGATGGAAGGCCCGGCTCCGGCGGCAGCTTGGAAAATTGCTGCGGCGCGCGGTGGACACCGGCCGCCTGGATTTCACGTGCGAGAATGAATTCCTGCGCGACCAACTCGCGCCCCTGGTGGGAACACACATTCATGTGATTCCTTATGCGGTGGACGAGGACGAACCGTTGCCTTCGCGGGAGGAAGCGCGCCGCCGGCTGGATTTGCCGCCGGACGAAAAAATCGTCCTGTTCTTTGGAACTCACCGTCGGGAAAAAGACTATCGCACGGCATTGAACGGCTGCGGGAAGCTGCCGGGTCCGCCCCTGGCGCTGTTTGTGGGCAAGGTGATTTCGTCCAACGACCCGCGGGAGGTGATTGCGGAGTGCCGCTACCCCAAAGCGCGTGTGGTGGATGAATTCGTGCCGGAGGAAATGACAAAATATTACTTTGCCGCCGCCGACGTGGTCGCTTTGCCCTACGAGGCAAATTTCTCGCGCGGTTCGGGGGTGTTGATTGAGTGCTGCCGGCATCTGCGTCCGATGATCGCCTCGGCCACGCCGTATTTTTCGGCTTTTCTGGCCCGATACCCCTGCGGGGTTACGTATGTTCCGGGTGACAGCGCGTCGTTTGCCGATGCCATGCGGCGGATGCTGGCGGATCGCCTGGATTTTCGCGCGGAACTGGAACGGGCGCGGCACGACCATTCGTGGAAGGCGGCAGCGGAGCGATATCTTGAATTATATTCTTGAGTTATATTTCTGTGCCATGCCACCGTCTGAAAACAAATTAACCGCGAACCACACGAACTACACGAACATTCTTCCTGAAAACCCAGTCGAAATTCGATGCGGCCCCAAATCCCCGCCTTACAGCGACCGGCGACGACTGAGACAAGAAATACAGGGATGGTCAAAATCAGAAATACCGGATTTAACCTCAAAGAACGCAGAGAACACAAAGAATTGTTTGGGTGCCTCTCTGCGATCTTTGTGTTCTTTGCGGTCAAATTCTTCAGCTTTTCTTTCGCGTATTCTGCGTATTTCGCGGTTTAAATAATTTTTTACGCGAGGATTTGGGCTGACCTAAAGGACTTGACTGGGCACAGCAAAAATTTATAACTCCACAAGCTTGAGCGCACAAACAAACCTGCAGGCCGTGCGCGCCTGGATTTTGCTCTCCGCGTTGCTCGTCGGCACAGGCTGGATTTTGTCGGCGCTTCACGAATTAAATCGCGGCGGCTATCTGGCGGTTTTTGTCATCGCCACGACAGTGGCGGTCTGGCGATGGCGAAATATCAAAAGTCGTTTCCCGGAGGCCATCCACCGCGCGCGGCATAAATTGGGGCACCGCTTCAGACGCCTGGCGCCGTTGCTGTTTCTCGCACTGGTCCTGATGTCACTCCTGGCCGGGTCGCTGTATTTGCCCGGCAACTCCGATGCATTGGCCTACCGGATTCCGCGCGTCTTGCATTGGCTCGGCCGGGAACAATGGCATTGGATTTACACGCAGGATTCCCGGATGAATGTCGTTGGTTGTAATTTTGAATGGCTGTCGGCACCGCTGATTTTGTTTACCGGCACGGACCAGTGGATATTTCTGATCAATGTAGCGTCCTATCTGATGCTGCCGGGACTGATCTTTAGTGTTTTTACGCGGTTGCAGGTGAGTCCGCGCACGGCGTGGTGGTGGATGTGGTTTTTGTCCTCCGGCTGGTGTTTCATCTTTCAGGCTGGCTCGGCCGCCAACGACAGTTGGGCCGCCGTATATGCGCTGGCGATGGTGGATTTTGCGTTGCGCGCGCGAGAGAGCAAACGAGTGGCCGATTTGTGGCTTTCCATGCTGGCGGCGGCGTTATTGACCGGTGTCAAACAAACCAACATTCCGCTGGCGTTGTTGTGGCTGATTGCCGCATGGCCCAGCGCCCGATTATTGCTGGCGCGCCCGGGGACGACCGCCCTGGTCGTTGCCGCCAGTTTGCTCGTTTCCGCCGTGCCGGGAACGGTCTTAAACATCGAACATGCCGGCAATTGGCAGGGAGTGGCTTCCGGCGTCGAAACCTCGGGCTGGACTGCAGGTTCCGCGTTTTGGAAACTGGTTGGCAACCTGTTTTCAATTCCGCAGCAAAATCTGCTGCCGCCCTTTTTCCCCCTGGCAGATGTCTGGAATGGAACCATGCAACGCTTTTTGCAAACACCCTTGGGAGCGCATTTCGCTCCGTTTGAGAAATTTGGATACTTAAGCTGGGGAGTTTCTGAGGCGCAGGCCGGCATCGGTCTGGGGATATGCCTTTTGACCTTGGTTTCGCTCGTGGGTGTGCGCCGTTTCAGGCCGGCAGCACCGGGTGGAGAAACAAAACCCGGCAGCCATTTTCTCCGATTGATACGGGTGACGCCATGGATCTTGCTGTTGGTGTTCATGGCGGAAATTTGCACGTATCAAAATGCGCGGCTGGTGGCCGCCTATTATCCGCTCCTGTTCCCGCTGCTGTTGGCCGGGCCAGGACACGCCCGTCTGGTCCGCCAGCCATGGTGGCAATGGTTTGGCCTGCTGGTCATGCTGCTCGCGGCAGGGATGCTGGTGGTATCGCGAATGCGCCCGCTGTTTCCCGCACAAACCATCCTTGTGAAACTTCAGGCAAAGTATCCACACACAAAAATTTTTCCCGAGCTGGAGGCGGCCTATGCCGCCCCCCGAGCCATTTTAACCGCGGAAAATTATTTCAAAAAGGACCTGCCGCCCGAAGAGCGGGTTATCGGGTATGCCACCACCAACGGGGATTCTGAGCCGGGCCTGTGGTTGCCCTTCGGTGAACGGCGGGTTGAACGGGTATTGCCGGATGACACGCCGGAACAATTGCGCCGGCGTGGCATACATTATGTCCTGGTGGAGGATCTGGCGCTGGAAGCCGACCAGATGACCATTGAACAATGGATGCAACGATACGACGGCAGCCTGGTGGATCAACTGGCACTACCGCTGGACCGCCATAGGCCTCCGGCCCACCTTTACCTGGTCGTTATGCATTCTTCACCGGGATTATAACCGCACTTCTTTGTTTCAGACCTGAACTAGAACGCCGGGCGCACCAATTGGAAGAACTGGGCGCCGGCGCCGGGGGACAGCATCACCATGTTCCGATTGGTCGTGATGGCCGCGGCGTTGGTCACCGGCGTCCACGCCACGGGCGGGGACAAACTGGCGGCGGATTGGAGCTGAAAACCGGTCGGCGCCAACGGCCAGGAGATAATGGCGTTGCCGTTGGTCCATTGGACGCACAGGGTCATATTGAACATCTCAAACGCCAACGCATAGGTTTCCGCCGCGGAAACCTGGTTGAGACTGCCTTGTTTGAGCACCTGCAAATCGTAGCGCCCGGCCGGCAAGACCGGTAAAAAAATATGCTGGACGTTGTCCACCTGGCTGGTGCTGCAGGTGACGAGGTTGCTGTTGGCGGTGTTGTAGAGAAACAAATCCAGATGGTTGATCGTGGTCTGGTTAGTCTGCTTGTTCCATTCCAGCGTGGCCGTGAGCGTGAAGGGAATGCCGCCGGGCAGGTTGAAGTAGTAATGATTCACGGTGTCCTGGAAGGACGACGTGGAAATTGAATTGTAATCCCAACCGACGGGCACGGGCTCATTGTTGGTATTGGCGTCCGGCGGATGCGACGCGCCGCTCGTGATGGAACTGGATTCGATGAACGCGTGCTGGCCGCCCTTCATTTGTTCCCACGAATTGAAAAGGTTCAACATGCCGGCGCCGTAACGGGCGTCGAGCGGCGCGGACGTGCCGTTGGTCCAGTCGGTGGGCTTAATGGCGCCATTGAGGATGAGCGCCCGGATGGCGCGCACGTCCGTCGCGGCGTTGGTGTTGGGGCCGCCGTCACCGCGTCTGGCTGCCTGTATCAGGACGGCCGCGGCGCCCGCGACAAAGGGCGTGGAATAGCTGGTTTCCTGCGCCGGTGAATAGGACGCCGTGATGTCCGGCTTGCACCGGCCATTGTCGAGGGTGGGTCCATAACTGGAATTGGGGGTGCCGTAAATGCCCACGCCCAAACCGTTGTAGCAACTGGCCGGCGGGTTCACGGGACCCCCGTTGCCGGCGCCGCTGACGAACAGGGTGTTGTATTCCGCTGCATAGTTGTCGAAAGCCAGGTCAATGGCCACTTCTTCATTGGAGCCGACATGGACGTATTGGTCGTCCACGTAATCAACAAAGTCGTAGCTCTGGTTCACCACCGGATCGTCAATATTGGTTGAAGGCAATGTCACGACATAGTTGGTGATGAAATCAACAACCATGACTTCCTCCAGCGCGAAATAATTCACATTATAATTGTCCACGTGGGCCACGTTGGTGGCCACGCCGCCGTAGATGCCATACAGCCCCGCCAGGCCATAAAAAATTGAAGCCACCCCGTCCGCATGGCTCGACTCCGAACCCACGGAGTTGGGAAAGCCCGTCGCCGATTCGAGGTTGGTGGAAAAGTAGGTGAACAGGTCCACCGGCTGGCCGACCTGGGCGGGATTGACTTCGAAGTCATTGGTGTCCGGGTCGGTGCCCTCCGGTTGCGCCACGCGCACGCCGGCACCCGTGAGCGTGGGGTCAACCTGCCGCAATACGGTAACGCCATTCGTGTCCAAATCAATGGCCGACAATGAGAAGGAGCAGGAAACAATTAAAAGCGCTGGAATCCACTTGGTCATGGCCCGGTTCAGGGAGTTTTACCAATAGTTAACTCAAGTTTCAACAGGCCGCAACTGGCATCGCTGTGCCATGCCATCATGGTCTGAAAATTATTTAACCGCGAACCACGCGAAATACACGAACATTCTTCCTAAAAATCCAGTCGAAATTCGATGCGGCCCCAAATCCCCGCCTTACAGCGACCGGCGACCACGGAGACGGGGAAAACAGGGAAGGTCAAAATCAGAAATACCGGATTCAACCGCTGTGTTAGGCTGGCTTTTTGCCGCGTGGCACCCTAACATGCGCCCGGCTTCCTGACCTGCGAAACCAACTATTGGCAATGGCGAAAAGCACACTCATCGCGATGGCGTTGGATTATCCTCTGCCCGCCCGGGGGGGGGTGGGTGTCATCGTTGAGTCGTTATTGAGGTATTTGGCGCCGGAATATCGTGTGCTATTAATCTCTCCCGATGATCCGAAGGAATTGGAACCGTATTTTTCTGCATCCCGGATATCGGAACATATCCGCATTTCTCAGGCGGATCTCACCCGTACCACCGCGCGGGGCCTGGCGGATGCGATCATCCAGCGTGGCGCGGCACTGGCACACTTTCACGGTGGGGGAAACTTTACTTGGGGCACACGCCGGGGCACGAAAAGTCCATTTCCTTTTCTTGGCAGCGCGAACGTGCCGGTGATATTCTCGGCGCATCAGATCGGCCCGTTGAGTGCCGTGTATTATCCCGCCGAACGGCAGCATTGGTTTAAGCTGGCCTTCCTGCCGCTGATTATGGGAGCGTGCACCTATTCACTTTGGCGCACGAGACAAGTCATTACCGACTCCAAGCATGACGCCAACATGCTGAAACGCCAGTTTCCACTTCTGGCCAGAAGAATTAATTTCATCTACCACTCGCGCCTCGATGCCACGGAAAATGTGGCGGTGACAACGGTTGGCAGGCAAAAGACCGTTCTGTCTGTGGGACACGTTGCCATCCGCAAAGGCCAGCACGTGCTCGCCGAAGCTTTTTCCCGGATCGCCTCGCGCTTTCCGGATTGGAAGCTGGTCATCGCGGGCCCGCTGGTTGAGCCTCGTTGTTCAGACTGGATCGAGCGAATCCGGCAAGAGCACCATTTAACCGGACGCATACAGTTGATTGGCAGCCAGACCAATCCGCGGGAGTTGATGCAAACGGCCGGGGTTTTTGTTCAACCATCACTCATGGAAGCCTTTGGTCTGGCGTTGCAGGAGGCAATGTTTCTTGGTTGTGCCTGTGTGGGGAGTAATACCGGCGGCATACCCGAATTGATTGCGGACAACCAGACCGGCCGGCTATGCGCGCCAGGCAACCCGGATGCGTTGGCAGACGCCTTGACCGATCTCCTTGGGTGTCCGGAGAAGCGGCAGCGGCTGGGAGAAGCTGCGCATGCGGACATCATCCAAAAAGGCATGACCGGCCAGGCGATGGCCGCCAATTATGAAAAGATCTATCGGCGGGTGTTGCCGCAGCACCGTTAGTTTTCAGCCGCTCAGCCGCGTAACGGGCGATCCTGGCCAAGGCTGGGTGGCGGTGGACCAGTGACTGGCCAGCCATGCGCGGGTGGGGGCCGTTGGGAAGCGGACCAAAAGTACATTCGAGATTTCCGGGAACTGGATTTCAGGTAAAATGACAGACGGTTCAGTTCGCTTGAAATCTGCACGCCAAGGTCATTTACCCTTTCGATGCAACCCCACTTTGCGAAAATGCTGCCGGCGTATCTGCCAATATTTCAAGCACATCAAGCAGTGAAAGATCGGCCCGCACACCGCTGCGATCGGGAAAATCTTTCTTTCACGCGTCCATTGGTCGCGCAAGCCCCGCAGTGTCCCTCGAATCAGCCGGCTGACGGCTGACCATAAGGGATGAGCGCGTATCTGTTCCCATTCCGGGGGCCAAGCCTCGGTTTTCCAACGCCAGCAGTTCAGGTCGGTGGGTTTTCCGAGCAAACAGGACGCGATGAAGGCACGTCCACGTTTGGACTGGTCGCGGAAAATCATGTTGTGCAAACCATAAGGTGTGCGTCTAGGCTGATGATGCAAAACGAGGTCCAATGATTCAATTTTACCATCTGGAATTACACCCTGTTCACACATGCCGAAAAACCGCACCCGCTGTTTGTTAAAAAGAAAAATGTGGCCAGCCGGATATCTCTTTGAAACAGTTCGTTGTCCATTCCACATCGGCCAGATGCACGCAAAGGCGGAAATTTCGGCGGGAGGTTCGGCTGTTTGCCGGAATTTTTTCAACCACGCCTTCAGGTCTTCGCTCGGAAATTCATCGGCGTCGAACCGTAGAATCCAGTCATGCTTCGCCTGCGCCCAGAGAAACGGCCAATGAGGCTCTTGCAGAAAAGCCGGCGGCCTTTCAAAAAATCGCCCACCGGCGCTTTCGGCGACCAACCGCACGTTCTGCTCGTCGGGGATATCGTGCTCCACTATCAACTCGTCATAGCAACCGGCTGATTCCCGCAGTAACCGTTCCAGGAAATCCCGCTGGCGATGGACGCAAACAACCAAGGAAATGGCAGGCATGGCTGAATCCTAATTCCCCGCCTCAAGCAGGCCACACAGTTCGGGAACGGCGGCAACATAATTCGGCCCCAAAAAATCCTCATCCTGAAACCGGTAGTCACAAAATCTCACCGATCGGGGAAACAATTTTCCGACTTTATATCCGCGGTCGCCAAAAAATTGATAAAAGTCCCGCAACAAAAATTTGGTCAGCACATTGACCATGCCGTATTCGAATTGCACCACGGGCACCTTGTCCGAAACCAGCGCATCCCCAAAACCCTTCAGCACGAGATGTTCCGCGCCCTCGACATCAATCTTCAGCAAGTCAATGGTTTGTATGCCATGCGCAACACAGTAGTCCTCGCCGCGAGCCACCCTGGCGCCGATCATCTCGGATTTCAAGCCAGCCACGACATCAAACATGGTTGTCAGCCCATCCCCCTCCGGACAATGCTTGATTTTAATTTCACCCATTGCCTCAGACAACCCAAAAGGATTTAGCAGGACGTTTCCTTTGTTCGGCGAAAGCCGGGTGGAAAGTTTTTGAAAGGTGGGTGGGCTGATCTCGAAACAATGTATCGTGGCAGCCGGATTGGCCGCCAGAACCTCCGCCGCCCAGTCACCACGATTAGCGCCCACGTCAAACACGATTTTCAACCGGTTCCTCCGGGCGAGGGTTTGCACCAGCCACCGTTCGCCGTTAGCGGCAATATCGCTGCTGTGGTTTTCTTGAATGCGATGAAACTCCATGCAAACCGAATCAATTTTTTTGAGGAGCGTGGGAAAACTCCGCAAAAGTGAGTGGACCCTTTTGGCGGTGTTAAAAATTCGCGGCATAGGAACATCGTTTTGTTTGAAATCGCATCAGCACTGATTTTCTAAATTGGTGAAATCGCACGCGATAGTAAAGCGGGCGCGGGGCAGGTGGTTCAAGCAAAGAATGACCAAATCGCTGCGCGTCAAGAGAACGGGCGGTTTCTTTGCGTGACGAGAATCTTCAGCGGCGAAAGGGCAAGCGCAAACGACCGACGAAATGGCAGGCATAGTTAATCTATCAGCATTTTGCCCCGAACTTCAGGCGAATGGCACGTCTAAATTCGTGGAAACGCACCCGGTAATAAAACGGCCTCGCAACCACTTGCTCGGCCAAGGAAGGGCCAAATTGGTGGGCGTCAAGGTAGGCCGCCGTTTCTTTCGCACGCCGCAGATCTTCCACGATGAATGGGTTATCACGGCGTTCGACGGCTGCATGCAGAGCCATTTCCAATCGGCCGATGGAAGTTGCGGGATCGCTGAGCCAACGAATATGGCTCTGTGCGGCACGCCCGAATTGGCCGCGCAACGCTGCGTCGCCAGCCAGGCGCAAAATGGCGTCTGCCATTATGGCGGGTCGGTTCGCCAACAACCCGCATTCGCCATGACGTGCCAATTCGATTTGCGCCTGATCCTGCCAGGGAACCGAGTGGGTGATTACCGGCTTGCCCAGATTCATCGGCTCGGCGATACCGTAGCCAAAGCTTTCGCCATTGAGGGCGGTGTGCAACACCACGTCCAATGTTGAGAGGGTCAACCGCAACTCTTCGGCATCCGCAGTGGCGGGGAGCATCACAAAGTGGGGGGCGTCGGGCGAGGCGCGCAATGCTGCGGCAATCTCCGGCGGTGGTTCGCGCAACAGCAGCTTGATATTGGGGTTATGATTCAATGCCAACCGGAAGGCCTCTACCGCCAAATTGGACCATTTGCCCAGGCAAGGCCGGCCCAGCCGCCCAAAAAGCACCTCCTCGTTTCTCACCCCAATTCTCTGGCGAAAGTCGCGGATCTCCCCCGGGGCGGCCGGTTCCACGGGGTCGAGCGGATAGACGGCGACACTGGCGCGCCGGAAAAAGCTTTCATCCAGCCGACGGAATACGCGCCGGGCGGCCTGCACGCTACTGGTCCAGGAAACAAACAAACGAAAATCCGTCCAGGCATCCTCCGGCGGATTGTACAAATGCCCGAACACGTTGGTTTGGACCACGGGAATCTTGGGCAATAATTTCAGGGCTTCACCTAAAATATCACCCTCGTGGGTATGTCCCGGAGCATGAGCGTGGATTACGTCGGGTTGGATTTCCGCAAGAACCGCGGCAACCGCAGCGGCGGAGATCTTGGTCAGGCGAACCGGGACGTTGTGCAATTCCAATTCCGCCCGGCGCGGGCCATCGGCCAGCGTGACCAGGGTCACGTTGTGCCCGCGTTCCTTGAGCCCCCAAGCCCAGCGGCAGGCCGCTTTTTCGGTGCCGCCCAAACCCAGACCATTTACGAACACGACGCACGTCATAGAAGGCAAGCAATCCTAAGACCTTCCGGTGATTTTGACGCATACCTGCTCGCTTTTACAATTGTAGGTCAAATAGTCGAAGGCCAGATGCTCGCGGGCGGTGAATTCCTGAAAGGCCTTGAATTCCCCCTCCCGCCAGCCCGGATAATTGAAGTATTCGTCAAACACGATGACGGTTCCGGGCTTGATGCGCGGCGCCAGGCAATCGAAAACCGTTTTAGTCGAGGAATACAAATCGCAGTCAATGTGCAGGAATGCGGCGTCGCCGGGATGCGTGCTGAGAAACCCGGGCAGGGTTTTGTCGAACCAGCCTTTTACCAGGGTGACGTTCGGCCGGACTTTGGGCAACGCGGTCACTTTGAAATGGCCGGTGCCGCGACGGTTGCGCCAGCGTTCGGGGAGCCCTTCGAAGGAATCGAAGCCGTAAACCGGATGGTCCACCTGGCGGGCGATGTGATTGATGGTATGGCCGGAGAAGACGCCGAACTCGAGGTAAAGACCGTCCGGATTTTCGACCTGCTTGAGGCCAAAGCTGAGGACGTCCAGGTACGAATCCAAGGGGTCCACACCCTCCAGGTTCCGGGACACAAAATCGGCCGTATCGGCCAAAGCCCGGCGTTGCAATTCGCCTTCCAAGTCGTGCCCGTCCGCTTCCCGGCTCCGTTGAAGCTCAAAGCGGACAGCCCACCGAAAAGGAGCAAGCGCGCGGGTGATAATGGTTCGCAACATGGCGGCAAGATAAATAAACCGCCTGCCTTGTCGAGGACGCTTTGAACGGGAGTTTCACGAGTGATCTTTGACCGCGACGATGGTGTGCGCCAGGGACGGCATGTTTTTGGAGAGGGAATCGAACATGGAGAAGTCTCGCACCCCGAACAACCGAACCGTATGGGCAAAGAATTTGACCGAGAGCGCGCGGGGATTCCCGAAGCCCGCGCCATAGACGCGGTAGCCCCGGCGGCGGAATTGCCCGGCGGAGATGTAAGAGAGATGGTGGTCGAATTCATTTTGACCCAGAAAGGTCTCGCTGCCGCCGCGCAGGCATTGCCAATTGGGGGTGGTGACGATGACGCGTCGCCGGGCGGCGGCTTCGAACTCATCGAGCACCTTCTCCACGACGCTCATCGGCAGATGCTCCAGGACTTCGCTGGCCAGAATGGTGTCATATTTCGCCCGGGGAATGGCACAGGGGAGTTCCGCCTGCCAGACCTCGCGATACACGCCCAGCTTCCGGGCATATTCCACGTTGGGGGCGAAGGCGTCCAGGGCATCAACGACCGGTGGCCCGCTCAGGTCCCATTCGCCGTAATTGGTGCGCATGAGGCAACCCCAGCGGCCAAACCCGCAAGCGACGTCCAGGATGCTGTCGCCGCGAATCAACGGGAGGACGATGGGATCGAGAAAACTGGCAGACGAGCTCATGGGCAGGAAAAATGGTTGAGGTTGGTGCTTATTCGGTGTACGCGATTCAAGAATCTATTCCCGGGCCGCCGATGACAAGGATTTTTGCCAATCGCCGACGCCGGCCAGCATTTTGCCCAAGGGTTGGCGCAACACGAAGGCCGCCACCAGACCGCCATGCAACACGGCCGGAATCAGCAGCCAGAATGAGTCTTTGGCAAAGACGAAATAACCAGTGGCAAAGACCGCGGCGACGGCACATTGCAGGCCGGCGTGCCGCCAGGTCCTGCCAGAGAGCCAGCCGCCGGCTTTCAGCAGTCGAATGGCGAACAAGTCCTGCGCCAGAAAGGCGATGCGGCTGCAAAGGAATCCATAAGCGGCGCCGGCCACGCCCCCGAGGTGCCAGCCCAACCACGCACCCGCCGCCGCCAGCACGCCGCCGGTGATACTGAAACCAATGATGGCGCCCAAACGGTTGAGCGAAGCCAATTGCGCTACGGAGATGTTCGCGATGGCATTGATGCAGGCTGCCGCCACCAGCGGGATGATCAAAGGGTCGAACTCCGCCGCATGATGCGGCCCCAGCCAAAGCCGAAGGAACACCGGATGCCACAACCCCAGCCAGAGGGCGGCGAGCAAATACCAATCAAATACGAAGGCAAAGGTCTCGTTGTAGATGGCCGCGGCCGAAGCATTGGGCGCCCCGGCGGCACGCCGGGTGGTATTGTAAAATACCGGCCCCATGACCGAAGAACTCAGGCCCTGCAGCCGGGCAGCAATCTGGTTGCCCACCGCCCCGTAGTTACGAATATCCCGTGCGGGAGCCAGCCGGGCAACCACCTGCCGGTCAATCTGCGCGAAGAGGGAGCCCACGATCAGGGCTGAAAAGTTTTTGCCGATGTACACCCTCATCTCGCGCAACCGTTCCAGGCTGGCGGCCCGGAAATGGAAACCCAAACCGTAGTGCCTTCGGGCATGAACCATGAAGATACACAGCTCGAGCAGCGAAATCATCGCGCCCCAGGAAAAGAGGGCGAGCGGATTCCCCGTCAAATATGCCAGGACGATCATCGGCAGCGACTTCAGCAACGACGTAATGGTGCGCAAAATGCCGATGAACTTGAAATCCAGGTGCGCCTGCGCCAGCACGTTCCAGCACTGCGAATAGTAGGAAAAGAAGAGATCCATGCCAGCGACCGACACGCAGGCACGAAACAACCGCACGTGGGCGGGCAAAAGGTTATACCATTTGGGCCCCAGCCAGGCGCCCAATCCCATGAGTGACAAGGCCACCAGCAACAAAAAAGGGACCACGATCAAGTTGCCCGTGCCCCAATAGCCGCGCACCGCGGTCGTATCCTCTTTGCCCAAGGCCACTCCAATGTAACGTCCCATGGATTGCCCCAGGCCGAGGTCGGCAAAGCTGAACAGGCTGCTGAAGATGCCCACACAAATCCAAAGGGCATACATCTCGGCGCTAAGGCAGTGGAGGTACACGGGCACCGAAACAAATCCGACGGCCGTGGTCGCCATCAAGGGCAACAGGCTCCAGAGCGATTGGCGTTTGATGCTCAATGAGAGGTTGTTCCTTACGCGCCGGGCGGCAGCCGTAGCGTGGTGTCCAGCGGCGGAAGTTCGGCCAGGTCCTTGGCGGAGCTCGCCCCGCCGAGCTCCACCAAGCGCTCGCCGGCGGGGCGCACGCGCGTCTGGAAACTGGCCGCGGCGTCGTTGAAGGCGGTGTTGGCCCGGTCCAGACCGGCACGGATTTTTTCAAAATGTTCGGTAAATTTTACCACGCGCGCATAAAATTCCTGCGCGGCCTCCGCAATTTTCTGCGCGTTCTCCGTCTGCGCGTGCTGCTGCCAGCTCACCGAGACGGAACGCAGCAGCGCGATCAGCGACGCCGGCGTCGCCAGCAAAATCCGTTTCTCCGCCGCCCACACGATCAAGTCGTGGTCGCCCTCCAGCGCGGCGCTGAACAGCGATTCCGCCGGCACAAACAGCACCACATAATCCAGCGCGTTGGGAAACTGGCGCGGATAACCGCGGTCGGCCAGTGCCTTGATGGTCGCCTTCAATTTGGCGGCGTGGGCCGCCAGCGATTCCGCGCGTTTCATCGGGTCGGCGGACTCCAACGCATTCAAAAAATCGAAGTCCGGCACCTTGGCGTCCACGATAATGATCCGGTCGCCGGGCAGTTTCACGATGAGGTCGGGCCGGTTGTCGCCCGCCTGGGTCTGTTCGGTGAAATCGCAATGCGCGCTCATGCCGGCGGCTTCCACCACGCGCCGCAGCGTTTCCTCGCCCCAGCGCCCGCGGGCCTGATTGGAGGTGAGCACCATGCGGAACTGCTGGGTCTCCCGCTCCAGCGATTGGTTGGATTGCGCCAGGGTTTCGAGTTGTTTCTTCACCTCGCCGAGGGTGGCGGCCTGGGAAGTTTCGGCCTGCTGCAACCGCTTCTGGTAGGTGTCCAACTGCTGCTTTAAGGGCTCGACCAGGGTTTTGATGGCCTCCTGCCGCTGGGCGAGGTCGCCCTTGGCGGTTTCCTGGAACTTGCCGAAGCTTTGCTCGGCCAGCCGCAGAAATTCCGGCGCGCTTTGTTTCAACGCCTCGGCGCTCAACGCCCGGAAGGCCTCGCGCAAATCGGCCAGCGCCTTGTCCTGCAGGGCGCGTTGGTCGGCGGCCAGCTTTTCAGCGGCGGCGCGGCTGGCTTCGGCGGCGGCGCGGGACGTCGTCGCCTCGCTCAATTGGCCGCGCAATTGCGCGAGCTCGGCGTCGCGCTGGGCGATTTGCTGCCGCAATTCCTTTTCCAGTCTCGCATCGGAACCGGCGCCGCCGCGCGCGCGGCCGTAAAGCCAGCCGGCAATAAAGCCCACCAGGGCGGCGATGAGCCATTGGATGCCGACGGCGATTTGCATATGGCTTTGCGATTTGGGAGTTGGGCTTTCAGCGGCGTAAATCGTCAATTTAGAAGTGGGCCACCACTTCAATTTCCACGTTGGCGCCTTTGGGCAGCGCGGCCACCTGGATGGTGGAACGCGCCGGGAAATCCGCGGTGAAGTACTGCGCGTAAATTTCGTTCATCCCTGCGAAATCGGCCAGGCTGGTCAAAAACACCGTGCTTTTGACGACGTTGGCGAACGTGAGCTTTTGGTCATCCAGAATCGCCTTCACGTTTTGGAGCACGCGCCCGGTTTGGGCCTTGATGTCGCCGGCAATCAGGTTGCCATCTTTGGGGTCAATGGGTATCTGGCCGGCGCAGAAGAGGAGATCGCCCACGCGGACAGCGTGGTTGTACGGGCCGACCGCGGCGGGTGATTGGGCGGGTTTGATGATGATTTTCTTTGGCATAAATTTTGAACAAGGTCTAGCTGCTTTGCTGGTGCCGGTCAAGGAAAGCCATTTGGGGAGAAATTGAGGAGCGCGGCATTCATGCCGCTTCACCGGCCAAAGCATTTCGCCCCTGGAAGATGAAAAAAAGGGCCTGCGACGCATTGACGCGGGGCGAAAAATGCCGAAACTGCGTTCCGGCCTGATATGAAACGCTTTGGATTCAATTGGCGGCGCTTTTGGGCGATTGTGGGCAAGGAATTCATCCAGATGCGCCGCGACCGGCTGACCTTTGGCATGATGGTGGGCATCCCCATGCTCCAGCTCATTCTGTTCGGTTACGCCATCAATTCCGATCCCAAACACCTGCCCACGGCGGTCTATTCGGCCGACAACAGCGTCTTCTCGCGCACCATCACGTGGGGTTTGCGCAACAGCAGTTACTTTGACATCACGCGCGAGCCGAAGAACGAAGCCGACATCCAAAAGCTGCTCGCCCGGGGCACGGTGCAATTCGCGGTGGACGTTCCGGTGGATTTTTCGCGCAAACTGCTGCGCGGCGAGAAACCGGATTTGCTGCTCGAAGCCGACGCCACCGACCCCGCCGCCGTGGGTTACGCGATCGCGGCGGTGAATTTGTTGACCACCACCGTGCTGGACCGCGACCTCACCGGATCGCTGGCCAAACTGCGCGGCTCTGCTCCTCCGTTCAATCTGGTGGTGCATCAGCACTACAATCCCGAAAACATCACCCAGTACAACATCGTGCCCGGACTCATGGGCGTGATGCTCACGATGACGATGATCATCATCACCGCGCTGGCGATCACGCGCGAACGCGAGCGCGGGACCATGGAAAATCTGCTTTCCACGCCGGCCCGGCCCGGCGAGGTGATGATCGGCAAAATCGTGCCCTACATCGCGGTGGGCTATCTGCAGGTGTTCCTGATTTTGCTGGCGTCGCGGTTTCTGTTCGACGTGCCGATAGCGGGCAGCGTGCCGTTGCTGCTGGCGCTCACGTTCTTCTTCATCGTGGCCAATCTCGCGGTGGGCATCACGTTTTCCACCATTGCCAGGAACCAACTGCAGGCGGTGCAGATGGCGTTCTTCTTTTTCCTGCCGTCGTTGCTGCTGTCGGGCTACATGTTTCCGTTTCGCGGGATGCCCGGCTGGGCCCAGGACGTCGGCGAGCTGCTGCCGCTGACGCATTATCTGCGCGTGGTGCGGGGAATCCTGTTAAAAGGCAACGGCCTGGCCGAAGTGGCGCCCGATCTCTGGCCGATTGGGCTGTTTTTGGTGGTGATGCTGGCAATCGGCATCAAACGCTATCGGCAGACTTTGGATTAAGCCGATGCTTTGGCCGCCGCCAGATCGCTGCGGCGCTGCGCCATGCTCTTGAAAAATTCGTAGCCTTCGCGCAAACGGCGGACGCACACGTCCTTGTCCTCCAGCATGGTTTTGATGATGCGTAGAATCGGTTTGGGACGCAGGTAATAGCGGTGATAGAAGCGCTCGACGCTCTCGAATATTTCCTCCTTGCTCAGGCCGGGATATTCGAGGGCGCTTTGCTGGAAGCCGTCGGTTTCCACGAGGTCGGTCTTGTCCTTCTTCACGAACCAGCCGTTGAGCCTGGCCTGCTCGTAAAGTTCGGTGCCCGGATACGGTGCGGCCAGCGATACTTGCAGGCTGAACACGTCGAGCTCCTTGGCAAAATTAATCGTCTGCTCGATGGTTTGGCGGGTCTCGACCGGCAGCCCCAGGATGAACGTGCCGTGAATCACCACGCCCGCCTCATGGCACGCCTTGGTGAACCGGCGCATCTCGTCGGTCGTCACGCCTTTCTTGATGCGCGTGAGCGTGTCGTCGTTGCCGCTCTCGTAGCCCACCAGAAACAGGCGCAGGCCGTTGTCCTTGAACGATTTTATCGTGTCGTAATCGAGGTTGGCGCGGCTGTTGCAGCTCCAGGAGACGCCGAGCGGACCGAGTTTTTTGGCAATCTCGCGGGCGCGCGGCAGGTTGGCCGTGAACGTGTCGTCGTCGAAGAAAAATTCGCGCACCTGCGGGAAGAGTTTCTTCATGTACGCCATTTCGTCGGCGACATTTTGCGGCGAGCGGACGCGGTATCTGTGGCCGCCGATGGTTTGCGGCCAGAGGCAGAAGCTGCATTGCGCCGGACAGCCGCGACCGGTGTAAAGGCTCACATAGGGATGCAACAGATAACCGATGAAATAATTCTCGATCTTGAGGTCGCGCCGGTAAACGTCGGCCACCCACGGCAGATCGTCCATGTTCTGGATCATCTCGCGCTCGGGGTTGTGGCGGATCTTGCCGTCCTTGTCCTTGTAGGAAAGACCGGCAATGGTGGACAGTTCGCGCCCTTCGGCGACTTCCCTGCAGGTGTAGTCAAATTCCTTGCGTCCCACCCAATCAATGGCGGGCGACGCCTTCAACGTTTCTGACGGCAATACCATCGTGTGCGCGCCCACGAAACCGATTTTGGTGTCCGGCTGCTGTTGTTTGATGGCCTCGGCCACCTTGCAATCGTTCTTCAGGGAGGGCGTGGAGGTGTTGATGATGACGTGCTCGAAATCCCTGGCAATGCGGAGGCATTCCTCCATGCCGATGTTGTGGGGCGGGCAATCCAGCAGCCGGGAGTTGGGCGTGAGCGCGGCCGGTTGGGCGAGCCACGTGGGATACCAAAAACTGGTCACCTCGCGCCGCGCCTGATAGCGCGCGCCGGCGCCGCCGTCGAAGCCGTCGAAGGAAGGCGGCGAAAGATAAAGTGTTCGGCTCATGAATTTCTATTGGGCCCGGACACCACCGTTCGCTTCGTTCTTTGCTTTTGCCAGCGACTCGTCGGGTGCTGCCGTGTCGTTCGTGCCGCAATGGCTTTCGACGTGCGCAGATTCTCCGCCGTTGCGGGAGAAGGCGCCGTGCGCCCCGGCGGCGGGCGAGTTGACCGCGGCCCGTGCCTGGGCCAGATGCCCTTTGCCGACGGAAACGCCGTTATAGACACGCTTCTCCAGGCCGGGTGAAAACGGAAACGGCTTCGGTCGCGCGCCGAAGTTGTACTTGAAATTCTTCCAGTTGTCGCCGCGCTGATAATTCGTGCCGAGCGCGCCGCTGGGGTCGTAACCGCAATGGACCATGCAGTGTTCGCACCGCGAATCGCGCGCCTTGCCGTCCACCACGCCGTATTTTTCCCATTGCACCCTGGCCAGCATTTCCTGGTAGCCGTCGTAATGGCCGTCGGTCATGAGGTAACACGGCGCTTTCCAGCCCTTGATGTTGTAGGTGGGGATGGCCCAGGCGGTGCAGGTCAACTCGCGTTTGCCCGCGAGAAATTCCTGGTACACCGGCGTGCCAAAAATGGTGAACTCCTTGCCCCAATCGAGAATCTTCCCAAACTTCTGCCGCGTCATGTTGCGCGTCAGGAAGAAATCCCTGGGGTCCTTGCCCAGGCGCTTCACCATGTCCTTCTTGGCCGCGTCGTAATCGTAACCGGGCGAAATAGTGTGGCCGTCCACTTCCAACGAGCTGAGGAATTTGAACATGTCCTCGATCTCGGCCATGTCTGTCTCCTTATAGACGGTGGTGTTCGTGGCGCATTGGTAGCCCAGAAGCTTGGCCATCTTGATGGCCGCGATGCATTCCTTGAACACGCCTTCGCGCTCGACGATGAGGTCATGCGTGTATTCCAAGCCGTCCACGTGCACGTTCCAATACATCCACTGCGTCGGCCGGATGACGACTTTTTTCCGGGCCGCGTCGCCCGCTTGGCGGATGGTTGCGGCGTCCTTGTCGGATATCAATTTCTGGTCGAGCAACTTTTTCAGCGTCGGTTCCAAACCCGGCGAATAGATGGCCGCGAGGTAATCCTTCATCTTCTTGCGCATGAAGACGCCGTTGGTGCAGACGTAAATCACGCGGCCCTGCGCCAGCAAACCGGCGATGAGTTCCTCGATCTTTGGATAAATCAACGGCTCGCCGCCGCAGATGCTGACCATGGGCGCCTCGCATTCCTCGGCGACCGCCAGGCATTTCTCGAGCGGCACCATGTCCTTGAGGCTGGTGGAATACTCGCGGATGCGGCCGCATCCGGTGCAGGTGAGATTGCAGGTGTGCAGCGGTTCGAGCTGCAAGACCATCGCAAATTTCGGAGTCTTGCGCAGCTTATGTTTAATAATGTGGCCGGCGATCTTCGCCGACAAAGCGAATGGGAATCGCATAGTCTTAAATTATTGGGCTAAAGCCACTTCCTTGGATATCACTGGCGCTGCTGCCGGAGCATTGGTCATGGGCGGATCAACCTTGAGCAAGCCGGGCAGGAGGAACGATGCCGGCGAAACCGTCTGGCTGGCGTTGACGCCGCCGCATCCTGTGCAGGCCAGCATCAACGCCGCCGCCATGGCCAGCGACAGCAAATGGCAATTTAATCTCACTTGCTCATTATAGTGCACCCCGGCACGATGGCAACCCTTATTAGCCATTAAATGGAGCCATCTCGACCAGCAGCCGCAGCTCGATACCGCCGCCGTTTGGAGTTCCGCCTTCAGGCGGTGCGGACGGCCAAGCCGCGGGGAAGCGCCTGCATGGTCGCCCTGTTTCTACTCTCCGCCGCTTCCACTGTTCTGGCCGGATCGCAAACCAACGTGATCTTCGCCGGGCGCGCCGGGACGAAATTCAACCAGACCCAAATCCGATTTGAGTCGGACACGAATAATGCCACCGCCGCCTGGCAATTTGCCCGCGCGTGTTACGACTGGGCTGATGTTGCCACCAACGACACCGAACGCGCCGCGATCGCACGGCAAGGCATCGCCGCTTGCCGCGCTTTGCTGGCGCGCCAGAGCAATTCCGCGCCGGGCCATTATTATCTGGCGATGAATTTTGGACAACTGGCCGCGGCCGAAGCCCCGTCCCTGGCGGCCTACCGACTCGTGCAGCAGATCGAGGGGGAATTCAAAACCGCCGCGGCCTTGGATGCAGCTTTCGATTACGGCGGGCCGGCGCGCGGGCTGGGCCTGCTGTATCGCAACGCGCCGGACCGGCCGATCAGCGTTGGCAGCCGGCGCAAAGCCCGCGATTGGCTGGAGCGGGCGGTTCAACTCGCGCCGGAGGATCCGGAAAACCGGCTGAACCTGCTGGAAGCGCACCTGGGCTGGCGGGAGCGCGCCCAGGCGCGACAGGACCTGAAGGTGCTGGACGCGCTCTGGCCCAAGGCGCAAACCAATTTTACCGGCGTGGATTGGGAACCAAGCTGGGCGGACTGGACGGCCCGCAAACTCGCCGCGGAAAAGATGCTCATTCCTTGAAGAATCGTTTTTTGCCGCGAAAAACCGCCAAGAGTTCCGCAATGTGGAGGAAATGAATCTCTTTAATTCCTCCGTCCCGCCACGTCTTTCCACGGGTTAACGGTCTGGCAGCCGGGGAAATGCTTTTCGTTTCGGGTTGCCACGGTGAGGTCGCAGCTTCGTGCAATCGCGCCGATCAGTGAATCGTCATAGGGAATGGGATGATTTCGCGCTTCAGCCATGAGCCGTCCCCACTCCGCGGCGGCTGCCTCGTCGGAAACGTAAATGGCCTCGTGATAGTCCTGCAAGATAAACCCGTAAATGCGTTCCAATGCCAGCCGCGTTTTCCTGGTCCCCGCGAGCTCAATCCCGCGCCGGATTTCGGCCAGCGTCAAAGTGGAAATCCCCACCTCCCCGCGATGCTTGGCGAACCAGACCCGGACGGGATTGCCTTCGCGGAAATAATCACTCACGACGTTTGTATCGGCGAGATACTTTAGAAACGGCATGGTGGAACAGACTCCTTCTTCTCGGGTTCAAAGGAGAACCCTACGGACCGCAAAGCTTCCAAATGGTCCGTCAGATCTTGGGTTGCGGCAGCCACCCGCCGGCGGCCCCGCTTGGATGGTGGAACCGGCTCGATCCACCAGCCTGTCGCCTCGCGTTTGACCAAATAGCGCGCTCCATTCTGCACGCCGCGCACGGTCAGGCGGTTCTTGTCTGCTACACTGATGCTCATCATATGGGAATGTTCCCATAGACCCAACCCGATGGCAACCGGTTTTTCCAGGGACAAGTGGAGGCATCGGAACGGGTCTGTGCCCGGGTGGCGGGAAATTTAAGTGGCACCAACCGCACTTTCAGGTTATCTTTTCTCCCATCATCGAACCTGGACGCATTCCATATCATGGCCAATAAACTTTTGGCGGCTCTGAACGATACCACTTTGTTCCTGCAGGAATGGTTTGCCAATCCGCAGCGAACCGGCGCGGTGGCGCCCAGTTCACCCAAGCTGGCGGCCGCCATGGCGCGGTGGCTGCCGTCGGACCCCGAAAGCTACGTGCTCGAACTGGGTCCCGGCACCGGCGCCGTCACCCAGGCCCTGCTGGGACGCGGCTTGCGTGAAGAACGGCTGGTAGCCATTGAGCATAATCCGAAACTGGCGGGCCTGCTGCGCAAGAGGTTTCCCAGCGCAGAAATCATTACCGGCGACGCCTGGCAAATGGATGAATTGCTCCGCGACCGGCCCGAACCGATTGATTCGGTGGGCGCCGTCATTTCCAGCCTGCCGTTGTTGAATTTTCCTCCCGCGCAGGCTGATGCCCTGGCCGGGAAGATCCGCGCCATCCTCACGTGCGGCGGCAAGTGGGTGCAATACAGCTATCACCTGGGCATCCGGCGGCAAAAGTGCGCCGCTAGTTTCCGGCATCTCGCCTCCAAGATCGTCTGGCTCAACCTTCCGCCCGCGCGTGTGAACGTTTATCAGAAGTAGCGGCAGGCATCCCTGCCTGCCGTAGAGCCGGGCTTCCCAGCCCGGCGGGAAATTCGTGCGCCAGCCAAGTGACGTCACAATTCTCCAACCATCTCCCGCTATTCATCGTTTTTCCGGGCGGCAGGGATGCCGCCCTCTACGGCAGCCAAGATGGCTGCCGCCACATTTTAGACACGCTCCAAGGCTGGTCAGAGGCATCTCACGTGGTCTCCTGCGTCATTAATGCGGTGCCTGAACGCTCCAGCCCAACTGTAGGAGACGAGGTAACGAGTCTCTGTCTTGCGTTGAAATCATCCCGCTTTTTGCATCTGGTTCAACTGGTCAGCGAAGCTTTGCCTTGAGCTATTGCTCACTCTGCTGCTCGAACCTCTTGAGTTGGTTCACGAGATTTTGTATCTGGCGGTTGGAGGGGTCCAATTTGGCACAAGTCTGCGCTACGGTGATGGCGTCGTCGAAATAGGGCATGGCTTGTTCGACATACCGCCGAAAGTTGGCTCAACCAAGCCGCCGTTTGGGATGAATTTTCAATTTGGAATTTAAATGGGAAATCCCGGGTTAAACCGTTGCGTTTCCCGCCACGGCACGCATTTTGTTCAGTTCGTCTTTGGCCGCGGATGGGGACTCTCCGTGGGGACTCTCCGTGCCCGAGATCACCTGCTTGAGGTCCTCGCCCAAGATCGATGGACACCAGTTGGCCTCGATGAACTCGACGACCAGTTCGGTGCCGCGCGCATGGCTGACGAACGGCCGTTGGCGCGGATCGTACATCGCGTCGACCAGATCCCGCGCCACCACCACGTGGAAGCCGAGGCGAGTCATCTCGCGGCATCCGAAGGCGCGGTTCATGATACAAATGTTGGCGTGGACGCCCATGAGGACGATATTGGTGATGCCTTCCTGCTTGCAGAAGTTGTAGATTTCCTGGCCGCTGTCGCTGATGCCGTCATAACCGACGATCTGAATGGCCGGGTGCTCGCGCTCCCAGGGATAATTGCCTCGTGTAGTAGGCGGCGCGGGACCCGTCCATCTCCTTGGGACCGGGTCATCACAGCCGTCGGCTATCGGAAAGTTGCGCGCCTCGTCCGGGGTTCTGTCGGTCGCCCGTACCGGGATGGGTGAGGGAGCCATCGGCGCCTGCTGCATTCTACGCCGCCAGGGTGTTCCCTCGTAGTATTTCATCGTGTCACTGGGGGCGTGAATGATCATCACACCCAGGCTTCGGGCGGCGCTGACGACCTGGTTCATCACTGGCGCCATGGCGGCCACACGCTGCGCCGCACAAAGGCAGGTGTGCGTGTCCCACATATCGACGATGATGATGGCTGTGTTGGCTACATCCCAGCGCAGCGCCTCTTCGTACACTCGGATCTTACCGCTGCCGGGCGGGCGCTCCTCGCGCCGGCGCGCCCGCAGGTGGAGCGTTCCGGGGACTTTGGGCCGATTTGGCAGCGATTCGCGGTCCGGTTCCACGGCATCCGCCATTGCCACCGGTGCATCCGCCATTGCCACCGGTTCCACGGCATCCGCCATTGCCGCCCCGAGGGCCGCAGACAGAACGAGAAAAGATCGTCGGTTCATAAAGTGTTTGACCCAGGCCCGCCTGTTGAGCGCTGCGCAGGTGAGGGAGAATTGCATTTCGCTATCGCGCTCATTTGTCACCCATGTTTCTCAACATTGGCGATCCGGCGGAGGGTTGTCAATATCCGGTTTGCGAAAAATGGCGAAAATCGGCTAAGCGCTTTCACTCAATACCATGGCCGCCATAATGGCGCCATGCTCCGTGCAGGCATATGGCAGGCTTTTGGCGAATTTCAACCCGGACAGGTGATCACAATTTGTGATCACCTCCAATTTCTCCCCGGAATTAAGCTGGAAAATAAAGTCCTCAGGGAAACGTTCGGCGTTGCGTTTCACGGCTTCAGCCGGCCTTGGGAGCAAGCCGCCCCCCCCGCCCTGGCCGCCGGCTCGGATCGCTCACGTTCATCGGCCGACGTTGGTAATGGGTAATCAGCGGGTGAAAATCATCGCGCTGAAAGCGCCAGGCTATCGTCGCTGATGGGCGTTGCCCTCGGCTACGATGGTTCAGGCCTTTGGCCTGTGAAATTACGCGGGTTGGACTTGGGCAGCAGAAAACAAAGGGCGGCGGCGGTGAGCAGGCCCACACCTAACACACTGAAAGGGACGGTGATACCGTGGGTGCGCGTCTTTAACTCGCCGACGATGGAGGGGCCAAGGTAACCGCCCACGTTGCCCACCGCGTTCACCAGGCCAAAGACCGCGCCGAGAGCGGCGCGCGGTATGGTTTCCGCCGGGATGGCGAAAAAGGGCGCCAGCCCGGCAAAGGGACCTGGAATGGCCAGGCACAGGCACACATAGGAGAGCCAGAAGTACTTTTCGCGCAACAGCACGGCGGCGATGAGCGCCACGCCGCTCATGGCATAAACGAAGGCGGCGTGCCCGCGCCGTTCGCCCGTCCGGTCGGAGCGGCGCGAGTTGAGCACCATCACGATGGCGGTGACCACGTACGGCAGGGCAAACAGCACGCCGGTTTGGAATCCGGTGAGACGAAGGCCGCCGTGTTGGAGGCCCTCGGTCAGGAACGTGTTGCAGCCGTAACCGGCGGAGTTGTAGAGAAAACAAATCGCCAGCATGAGGAGCACGGACGGATGCAACAGGATGCGCCCCAGCGAAACTTTCTCCGCGGGTTCGACTTCGGCGCATTCACGTTGCAGCGTGGTATCGAGGAACTCCCTTTCCCGGTGGGAAAGCCACCGGGCCTGGCGCGGATGGTCGCTGATGAAGTAAAGCCAGACCGGCAGCCAGACAAACGGGAGCGCGCCTTCGGCGATGAGCATCGTCTGCCAGCCCCAGTGCCCCAGCAACCAACCGGTGGCGGGCGCGGCCCCGGCCACGGCCAGCGGTTGGCAGAGGCACCAAAAAGCGGTCGCCCGCGCGCGTTCCTGGCGGGGAAACCAATTGGCCAGCAGCACCAGCGTGGCCGGATATACCGCGCTCTCCGCCATGCCGAGCAAAATACGCATGACAAAGAACTGCTTGAAACTGGCGGCCAGTCCGCAACCGACCGCGCAGGCTCCCCACAGCGCCAGCGATATGGCAATCAGTTTTTTGGGGCTCCAGTGGCTGGCCAGATAGCCTCCGGGAATTTGCAACAGCGCGTAACCGACGAAAAAAATGCCCGCCGCCTGTCCCTTCAAGCGGTCGTCCATCGTCAGGTCCTTCATCATGGAGGAAATGCGCGGGTCCAGCGCCAGGGCCACGTTGGTGCGGTCCACGTAGGAAATCGTGTACATGACCAGCGCGACGGGGATGAGGCGCAGCCAGCGTTGATGGTCGGACTGGTTCAGGCCCGCGTTGTTAGCAAAAGGAGGCGGCGTACTTCAAGGCTCTTTTATTATTTATTCACCGCTTGACCTTTTGCCGCCAAGCGGGTTTACTGTGTGGCGTTAGGCAAATTCATGTTTGCGCAGCTTAAAGGCCTGTTTTCTAACGATATCGGGATTGACCTGGGCACAGCCAATTCTCTCGTGTACGTACGAGACCGTGGCATTGTGCTTCGGGAACCCTCCGTCGTAGCCATTCAGGCCGGTACCACTCACGTGCTCGCCGTCGGCGAGGAAGCCAAACGCATGCTCGGCCGCACGCCCGGCAACATCGTGGCCATCCGCCCGATGAAGGACGGTGTGATCGCCGACTTCGAAATCACCGAGGCCATGCTTCGCCACTTCATTCAAAAAGTTCAACATCGCAAGTTGATTGCGCCACGCGTCGTGGTGGCCGTGCCTTCGGGCATTACCGAAGTGGAAAAGCGGGCGGTGAAGGACTCGGCCATTCACGCCGGGGCACGGGACGTGATTCTGATTGACCAGCCCATGGCTTCGGCCATTGGCGTGGGACTGCCGGTGCATGAACCGGCGGGCAACATGATCGTGGACATCGGCGGCGGGACCTGCGAAATCGCAATCATCTCCCTGGCCGGCATCGTCTTCAGCCGCAGCCTGCGGGTGGGCGGAGACGAATTCGATGAGACGATCGTCGCACACATGAAACGCGCCTATAACTTGATGATAGGTGAACGCACTGCGGAAGAAATTAAAATTCGCATCGGCTCCGCATTTCCTTTGGAACAGGAATTGACCATGGACGTAAAAGGGCGCGACCTGAGTACCGGGTTGCCCAAGACCCTGACCATTCGCTCCGAGGAAGTCCGCGAAGCCCTCCAGGAACCGCTTTCGAGCATTTTGGAATCGGTCCGGCTCACGCTGGAACGCTGCCCGCCCGAACTGGCTGCCGACCTCGTGGACCGCGGCCTGGTGATGGCCGGCGGCGGCTCACTCTTGCGCGGCATAGACCGGCTGGTGGCCGAGGAAACCGGCCTGCCGGTCCACGTGGCCGACGACCCCATGAGCGCCGTCGCCGAGGGCACCGGCCGCGTCCTGCAGGAGATTGAATTTGTCCGGCGGCTCGCCGGCAACTCGAAGTCTTGATTTTCCGCGCGTTCGCCTGAACCCGATTTGCTTCGGGCAGGCATGTTGAAACGAAAACATTACGTTGCGCTCGGCGCGGTGACATTGGCAACCCTGCTGGTTCTCAGCCTGCCGTCGCGCGCCACTCTCCGGCTTAAACTTGCCATCGGCAGCCTGTTTTTACCCCTCTTTGGACTGGCCGGGACTGCCCAGCAATTGCCCATCACGGCCGCCGACGCCATCACGCCCCGCCGCGAACTGCTGCGCCAACTGGAGCAGCTTCGCCGCCAAAACGAGCAGGACCAGGTGCTGGCGCTGCAATACGCCGCCATTTCACGGGAAAACGACGAGTTGCGGGCGCTGGCCGGCTGGCAGCGGCAGGCGCCGTGGAAGTTAAAGCTGGCCAGCGTCGTCATGCGCGACCCCGCCAACTGGTGGCGCATGGTGCAGATTGACCTCGGCAGTCGGGATGGCGTGCGCGAGAACCTGCCGGTGCTGACCGCCGAGGGATTGGTGGGCCGGGTCTCGTCCGTCAGTCTCACGCACGCGCAGGTGGTGTTGGTGGGCGATCCGGATTGCAAAGTGTCGGCGCTGGTCGAGGACCCGGCGGGCGACATAGGCATTGTCAACCCCGGCGGCTCGCAGGACAGTTCGTTCGTCGAACTTGCTTACCTTTCCGGCAGTGCGGCGTTGAAGCCCGGCCAGAATGTCGTCACCAGCGGCCTCGGCGGCATTTATCCGAAAGGCATTCCCATCGGCCAGGTGGCGGAGGATGCCCGGCCGGTCGAGTTCGGGCTTTACTCCGAGGCCCGGGTGAAACTGGCGGTGAACCTGGGCGCGCTGGACCAGGTGTGGGTTTTGTTTCCGTGAATGCATTCAATACCATCTTGATCCTGGCAGCCGCGTTTCTGGCCGTGTTCGGCGAAGCGGCGCTGGGCGGCCCGCGCCAATGGCTGGGCGCGCAGGTGGATTTGCTCCCGGCCCTCATGGTCTATGCGGCCTTGAACGCAGATCTCATGACCGTTTCGCTCCTGGCTGTCCTGGGCGGATTATGGTTCGACGCGCTGTCCGTCAATCCGCTGGGTGTGAGTATTTTGCCGCTGTTCGCCGTGGGCTATGGGATCTGGCTGCAACGGGAATTGCTGTTGCGCGAGGTGTCCTTTGCCCAGTTGTTCCTCGGCGCGGTGGCCAGCGCCCTCGCGCCGGCGTTGTCGGTGTTGCTGCTCTTGAGCCTGGGTTGCCAGCCGCTCTTGGGCTGGGGTTCGCTTTGGCAATGGGTCGTGCTTACCGCCGGCGGCGCGGTGGCCACGCCGATTATTTTCGCGCTGCTCGGCTGGTGCCGGCACGCCCTCGGCTATCAGCCGGAGGTCGAAACCAGTTTCCGCCCCGACCGCGAAATCCGGCGGGACCGGAATGTGAAATGAAGCAAAAATGACTGATCACCAAGACCTAATGACTGGAGAATTTCAAATGACGAATGCCGAATGGAATGGCGGCCGGGTTTGCCATTCGTCATTCGGGCTTCGTCATTCTTTAGTCATTAGCGCTTCGTCATTCGCCATTTGTTTTTCGCCATGTTAGTTTTTGACGAACTGAAAAAGAGCGACCCGCAACTGCGCCTCCTGGCGGTGGCGCTGGCGGCGGGACTGTTCATTCTGTTGGCCGGCCTGTGGTGGGTGCAGGTGGTTTCTGCGCGCGAATATCAGGGCCACCTCGAGACGCAATCCTATCGCACCGTGCGCCTGCCGGCCGTGCGCGGCAAAATCCTCGACCGTTATGGCCGCGTGCTCGCCGAAAACCGTCCGCGCTACAGCCTGGACCTTTACCTGGACGATCTGCGCGATCAGTTCAAAGCCGCGTCCACCTGGGAGCGTTCGCAGGCCACCAACGCCCAAGCCGGGCTCATCGCCGCGGAGGAGAAAAAACTCGGACGCCCGCTGACGAAGGCCGAGCGCAAGCAATACGAATTCACCGCCGCTCAAAAGGAACAATGGGCCGCCCAGGCGCACGCCCTCGTGGCCGACAGCGTGGCGGCGCAACTCGGAGAACTGTTGGGCCAGCCGGTGCGGTTGGATGCCGCGGATTTCGAACGCAGTTACGAGAAACGCCTCGCCATGCCTTATCCCGTCCTCAAAAATCTCGACGAAGCGCAAATTGCGCGCTTCGAGGAAAACTACGGCGGCGGTCTGGGCGCCGATCTGGAGGTCCAATCGGTTCGCACCTATCCGCTCGGCACGACGGCCGGGCATCTGCTGGGCAGCCTGCAATTCGACAACAGTTCGGAGGAAGGCGAGGACGCTTATTTTTCCTACCGGCTGCCGGACTATCGCGGCGTGGTGGGAATCGAAGGGGGCTTTGACACACTGTTGCGCGGCCGGGCCGGCGTGGAATCGGTGCTGGTCAACAATCTTGGCTACCGCCAGTCGGGAAAGGAAATCATTTTGGAACCGCCCATGCCGGGCAACAACGTGGTCCTGACTATTGACCTGGACATCCAGCAGGCCGCCACCGAATCGCTCAAAACGCATCGGGGTGCGGACGCGCGGGCGGCGGTCGTGGTCATGGACGTGCGCACCGGCGACGTGCTGGCCATGGTTTCCTCGCCCGAACTCAATCCCGATTATCAGGCGAACGACCCGAAATTTTTGAGCGACCCGAAATTGAAGCCGGAAATCAACCGCGCCACGCAGGAAAATTACGCGCCCGGCTCGATTTTCAAACCCATCGTGGGCCTCGCCGCGCTTGAAGCCGGCTTGAATCCGGACGCGATTGTGGACAATCCGGGTTATGTCTATGTCGGCCGGCGGCACATCACGGATTTGGCGCCGCCCGGCCAATACAATTTCCGCCGTGCCATCATTGAGTCCTGTAATACTTATTTCGTCACCGTCGGCCTGCGCGCGGGAATCGAGAATATAGTTGGCATGGCCGGGAAATTTCATCTTGGCGAACGGACCGGCCTGAGGACCGGGCAGGAGACGACGGGTGTTTTTCCGGCGTTGAAGCAGGTGAGAAACGCTGACTGGCGTGATGGCGACTCGGCAAACATTTGTATCGGGCAGGGCGAAATGGCCGTGACGCCGATGCAGATGGCCGTAGCCTATGCAGCCATCGCCAACGGAGGGACGGTTTTGAAGCCGCGGCTGGTGGAAAAAATTGAAGACCCTGTCAGCGGCGAAACGTTGACCAATTTCCCGTCCGGCCTCGTGCGCGATCACCTCGGTGTCAGGGCCCGCAACTTGAACCTGTTGCGCGACGCGATGCTGGCGGAGACCGTGGAAGGTACCGGGAAGCCCGCACAAGTGCCCGGGTTGCAGATTTGCGGGAAGACCGGCACGGCGCAGGTGATGAACGCGCTCAATCAGGAGATTGACCGTACTACTTGGTTTGCCTCGTTTGCGCCCTATGAAAATCCCCACTACTCCGTCGTGGTCATGGTCGAAAGCGGCACTTTTGGCGGCCCGACGTGCGCCCCGATTGCGCACGACATTTACGAAGCGATTTTGCATTCCGAAAAGACGGCCACGGCGCAAGTGGCCACAGCAAATAAACATGAAATAACAAACTGAAACTCCCCCTCGTTCTCGTCCTCCTCCTCGTCCTCGAATTTAAGTTTCGAGCACGAGGACGAGGACGAGGAGGAGGACGAAGGTAGCAATGGTTGATCCCTCCATCAACGAACGAAGCACCGGGCTGGACCGCCTGCAACTGGCGGCGCTGGCCGGGCTGATGCTCATCGGCACGGCGTTCATTTACAGCGCCACGACGTCGAATGCGGACGCCGCGTCGTTGCCTTGGTATGACCAGAGCTGGGTGCGGCAGCTCATCTGGTATGCGCTGGGCCTGGGCGTGGGTGCGGCGGTGTGCCTCGTGGACTACCACACGCTGGCGCGCTGGTCGCTCGTCGCCTACTGCGCGGCGATTTTCTTCCTGGTCCTGGTGTTGATCCCCCATATCGGCCAGATGCGCTTCGGCGCGCGGCGGTGGATTGAATTCAAGGTCTTCCAATTCCAGCCCAGCGAATTTGCCAAGCTGGCCTTCATTCTGGCCGCCGCCAATTTCCTGAGTCGGCCCGCCGGGGAACTGCGGCGTCCGGCAACTTTCTGGACGGGCATGGGCCTGATGCTCCTGCCGTTCGTCCTGATATTGAAGGAACCGGACCTGGGTTCGGCGCTCGTGTTATTGCCGACCGGTTTGGTGATGATGTTCGTCGCGGGCACTCCTGGGCGCTATTTGGGGCTATTGGCCGGCTCCGTGGGCCTGCTGGCGGCGTTGTTTCTCGTGGATGCGGTGTTTTTGCCGCCCGGCTGGTGGCAGATTCCCATGCCGCCCTATCAGCGCGACCGGCTGCTGGTTTATTTTGACAGGGATTACCGATCTTTCGCTCCGCCGAACGCCACCCCGGCGGAGTTGCAAAGCCTGAATGCACAGGAAGAAAAGGACTCGTACAACGTCCGTCAGGCTTTGATTTCCGTCGGCTCCGGTGGGCTGTTCGGCAAAGGGTGGCAGCGGGGGACGCAGCACAAATATGACTACCTGCCCCGGGCGGTGCAACATAACGACTTCATCTTCTCGGTCATCGCCGAGGAGGAAGGTTTCGTTGGCAGCGTGGTTGTGCTGGCGCTGTATGCGGTGGTTCTGTTCACCGGACTGAGAATCGCCGGCCAGGCGCGCGACCGCCTGGGCAAACTCGTGGTGGCGGGCGTGGTCACGCTCGTCTTCAGCCACATATTCATCAACATCGGCATGAACATTCGCATCATGCCCGTGACGGGCGTGCCACTGCCGCTGCTTTCCTACGGCGGGTCTTCAGTGCTCGGCTCGTGGATCGCCGTGGGCTTGATGCAAAACGTTTACATTCATCGAAGAGGATACTGAATTATGAGCAATAAAAATTTTTCACGGCGCCAGCGCGGCATGCGCTTCCGCCCCAAAGGTGGTCTGGGCCAGTCCCAGCAAAAATCCGACCGCGACGCCATCCAGGCGCGCGCCGACGCGGTGAGCGAACAGGGCGGCGCCGAGCACTTGTTTGAAAAACGCCACGCGCACGAAATCGAGCGCGCGGAAAACATCGCCGCCGGCCTGCCGCCCCAGGGCGCGCCGCCGGTCGAAACGCCGCCAGTCCCCGTGGACAAAAAGAGCTTCCGCCAACCGCATCTCGATACCCCGGCCAAGGTGGAGGAGGAAACCCCATTTCAGCCGGTGGCCATTCCCGAACAATCCAAGGGCATTCTGGACTCCATCAAAAATGTCGCCGTCTCGCTGGTCAAAAAAGTCCAGCGGCTCATTCGGCCGGAAAAGAAGACCCACAAGGAGATCGTCATCAACGCCGAGACGCTCGAAACGCGCGTGGCGGTGCTGGAGGATGGCAAGCTCGAGGAATTCAACATTGAGCGCACCACCGAGGAGCGCCTCGTGGGCAGCATGTTCAAGGGCAAGGTTCGCAACCTCGAAGACGGACTGAAAGCCGCCTTTGTGGACATCGGGTTCGAGAAGAACGCCTTCCTGCATTACTGGGACATTGTGCCCAACCAGTTCGACAGCGGCGTGGAAATCGTCGAGCGCGAAGGACGCCGGCCGACCCGCCCCAAAATCACGCAGCGGGACATTCCGCGCCTCTACCCGCCCGGCAGCGAGATCATCGTGCAGGTCACCAAGGGCCCCATCGGCACCAAAGGCCCGCGTATCACCACCAACCTCGTCCTGCCCGGACGTTACCTCGTGCTCCTGCCCAATTCGGACCAGTCCGGCATTTCGCGCAAGATTGAGAACCAGGAGGAACGCAAGCGCCTCAAGAAAATCCTGCGAGAACTGGCCATTCCCGATGGCATGGGCGTCATCATGCGCACCGCCGGCGAAGGCCAGCAAAAACGCTACTTCGTGCGCGACCTCGCGTTGTTGCTCGAGGAATGGCGCGGTGTGCAGGAAAAAATCAAAGACCAGCCCATGGCCACTTGCGTCTTCCAGGAACCCGACCTCATCGAACGCACCGTGCGCGACTTCCTCACCGAAGATGTTGAACGGATCGTGGTGGACAACCCCAAGGCCCACGACCGGATGCGCGAAATGATTTCCAAAATCTCCAAGCGCTCGGCGAGCAAGATCAAACTCTACTCTGAGGCCCAGGCCGTGTTCGACCGGTTCAACATCACCAAGCAGCTCGAGAGCACCTTCTCGCGCCAGGTGCACCTCAAGAGCGGCGGCTACATCGTCATTGACGAAACCGAAGCGCTCGTGGCCATTGACGTGAACACCGGCCGCCACAAGGGCAGCAAGGACCAGGAATCCACCATCTTGAAGGTCAACCAGGAAGCCGCCGAGGAAATTACCCGCCAACTGCGCCTGCGCAACATGGGCGGCCTCATCGTGCTGGATTTCATTGACATGAAACAGCGCCGCGACCAGCACTCGGTTTACCAGAAGATGAAGGAAGGCCTGCGCCGCGACAAAGCCAAGACGCACATCCTGCCCATCTCCCAGCTCGGCCTCATGGAAATGACGCGCCAGCGACACACCGAGAGCGTGCGGTCGGCGGTGTATGACGATTGTCCCTATTGCAAGGGCCGCGGCAAGGTAAAGAGTGCCATCACCATGAGCGTGGAAATCCAGCGCAAGCTCCAGGAAATCCTGAAAAAGCGCACCCGCGACGAGTCGGATTTCCAACTGCGCATTGTGGTGCATCCCACCGTGTTGGACCGGTTGCGCACCGAGGACGAAAAACTGCTCATCGAAATGGAGAAGCGCTACTTCGGCAAGCTGTCCTTCCGCGCCGACTCCGCCATGCACGCCGAGCAATTCAAAATTGTCAACGTGGAGAACAACGAAGAACTGGCCAGCGTGGGCTCCTGAGCCGGTAATGGCGCCCTCCGGGCGCGGGTTTGCGGCGGACGGCGCGCGGCGCCGTCCGCGCCGGGGTGGCGGGGGGACATCGTAATGCGATTTCCCTGCCGCTAAATCAACCCGCCAGCGCCCTCATCGTCCGAAGGTACCATTTGACTTGGAGGGAACCTTGCGCTATATAGAATCCACCATGAAAGATACGTTGACAATCACTCAGGGGCAGGCGCAACTTCCGGCGCTCTGCCGCAAGCAAAGGACCACCGCCATTACGCGGAACGGTCAAGTTGTGTCTTTCATCGTTCCCCGGCAGAGGATGTCGGACTTGCTGGAACAAATGGAAATTCTGGCCAACCCAGCCGCGATGAAAGCCATCAAAAAGGCACGGGCTGGCAGAGGCAAATTCCATTCTTTGAGCGTGTTGGATGAAAACTAAAGTCCTCCTTGAGGACCAGGTGCTGAAATTCATCCGGCGCCAGCCGCCGGAAACGCGCCGGCGCTTGCGCGACGCGCTGCACGCGGTGGAAAACGGCGAACGATTTCCTGAACCGCTGGAAGACGAACTGGAAGGATTTTACAAACTCAAAGTCGAACGCATCCGCATCCTCATGCAGGCCGGCGCTCGCGAATCCGGGCCGGTATTCAAGGCCATTTTTGCCGAACGCCGCAAGACGGTTTATGAGCTCTTCAGCCAGATTTTGGGGCTGGATTGAGCCATAACGAAACCGTTGTTTTTGGGCATGCCTATGGACCGGACCTGGAAAGGTCGACTGTGCTAGCCTGGCCGCAGGAAAGTCGCACCCAAGGACACGATGCCCGCAATCGTTGCTGAAATCCCCACGACCCGCGCGACGATTGCGGGTTGCGGAAGAAGTTTCTCCGCCGCAATGCCCGACCCGAACCAAGTCTGGCCGGGCATTCGCATCCACATCATGGACATCGTCCAACCGCCGGGCATGCCCATGCCGCCGCCCATCGAGCGGCAGAAATAAGCGGTGGCCGACACGCCGGCGACGAACGCAAGGCCACAAACCGCGATAAATCCGGCGGGGAGCGCGCCTGCCCCGGGCGCCGCGCTCGGCGCCTCGCCGAACGCTCCTCCTCCCGCTTCTCTTCTTGGTGTTCTTTGTTGCCGTTGATCCGCTGTATCCCTGCCCGGTTGGTCAAGCGCAGCAGCAGTCATTGGCGGCTCCTTTATATTGGTCATGATAGCGCACCCAGTCCTGCGTGTGGTCGGGATTTTCGTCGCGGCCTTTCGCGGTGAGGTCGAGGAAATTGTAAGTCGTGTTCATCAGGTCAATCCCGCGCGCGTAGGACGAATAGGTGCGGTAAATGTCGCCGTTCTGGTCCCGGTAAAACGCGCTCACGCCCTCGCGCTCGTCAATGTCCATGTCCAGCGGCGCATAGTTGTAAATGGCCGTGCCGCGCTTGAGCTGCTCCGGCGTGAACGACACGTTGAAATCAAAATTGAAATCCGTGTTGGACGAGGAAACCCATTTGAACTTCCACCCCATGCGCTTCTTGAACCGCTCGATTTCCTTCCACGGCGCGCGGGACACCACCGCGAAGGCCGTGTCGCGCGCTCCAATGTGAAGATTCACGCTGTCGTAATGGTCCGCCCAAAACGAGCAATGCGCGCAACCTTCTCCCCAGCCCGGCCCGAACATGAAGTGATAGATAATGAGCTGGCTCTTGCCGCAAAACAACTCACCCAGCGCCACCTTGCCCGTTGGCCCCGCGAAAACGTATTCCTTTTCGATCTTCACCCAGGGCAGCTTGCGGCGTTGCCGGTTCATTTCGTCGCGCCGCTTCGAGAACTTCTTTTCCTTCACCAGCAGCTTCTTGCGGGCGGCGATCCATTCTTTTTGCGAAACCACCTTGCGGTTTTCGATTCCGTGGACGGTTTTGATTTTCGGCATGATATTCTCCTTTTATTGTTGTTACCTCATCATTGTGGATTTTCAAACGGAATTTCCCGTGTCCTTCTGGCGCCAACGTCGGGTGTCCTCGTGCGCCTACGCCGGGTGGCAACACGAGCCGGAGTTCTGGGGAAGTGACCCGTACTCATCGCGGCGGCACCACCAGATGCCCGTCTCGTTGCGCCCAAGTGGCGCACGGTCGAGCCACTGGTACATGCCCCAAAGGCCGTCCAGCCCGCGCGCATAGATGGAATAGGTGTGGTAAACCACGCCGTCCTCGAGCGTGAACGCGCTCATGCCCGGCTTTTCACGTATAGGGACTGATAACCCGCGGCTTTGCCGCTGGCCAGGTTCCGTCGCCACTCCGTGGCTGAACTGATTTTCGTGAGTTCTGAGCGGCAGAGTTGTCTGCCAGAAGTGTGAATTTATTAGGACTGGAATTAAGATTGCGAAAAAGGCCATCATCAAGACGCTCAAATAGGGAAGAATCCGCGTGACACGACATCAGACACATCGGGGGCTGGCAGGACGCGGCTGCTGGATTTGTCGCCCGCGAAAAATTGAATGACCTATGATCAAGAACGTTTGCAACTCCTGCGGTCAACCTTTCGTATCTTCCGACGCGCCCGTGGGCGCTCCCATAAAATGTCCGCGCTGCGGCGCGGAAAACGTCGTCGCCCCTCCCAAGCCGCCGCCGCTCCCGGTCCCCGCCAAATGGGGCGCCCCGGCGGAGCGAGCGCCGGGCAATTCTCCGGTCATGCCGGTCGCCCAGCGCATCATTGACAACATCGAGAAGGTAATCGTCGGCAAACATAACGAAATCATGCTCACACTGGTGGCGTATTGCGCCGAGGGCCACGTGCTGTTGGAAGACGTGCCTGGCGTGGCCAAGACCATGCTGGCCCGCGCGCTCTCGCGCAGCATCGGTTGCCAGTTTAAACGCATCCAGTGTACGCCCGACCTGTTGCCCAATGACATCACCGGCAGCTCGGTTTTCAATCCGAAAACCACCCAGTTCGAGTTCCGGCCCGGCCCGCTCTTCGCGCAAATCGTGCTGGCCGACGAAATCAACCGCGCCACGCCGCGCGCCCAAGCCGCCTTGCTCGAAGCCATGGCCGAGCGCAAGGTGACCTCCGACGGAAACAACTATGAATTGGCGCCGCCGTTTCTGCTGATCGCCACGCAGAATCCGATTGACCACGAAGGCACGTTCCCACTGCCGGAAGCGCAATTGGACCGGTTCCTCGTCCGCCTGCGATTGGGCTACCCGCAGTTTGAGGACGAAGTCTCCATGTTGCAGCGGCTCCAGTGGCAGCATCCCATCGAAGCCCTCGAGGCCGTCGCCACCGCCGATGAAATCGTCGCTTGCCAGGAATCGGTGGGGCAGGTGCACGTGGACGACAAGGTGGGCCGCTACATCGTGCAACTCATCCAGGCCACGCGGGAACATTACGACGTGATTTTGGGCGGCAGTCCACGCGCCGGTCTGGCGTTGCAGCGTTGCGCCCAGGCCCTGGCGGCGGTCCATGGCTTTGATTTTGTCCTGCCCGACGACGTCAAACAAATGGCGCCGCACGTGCTCGGTCATCGGCTGATCCTCCGTCCGGAAAGCCGGTTGCGCAAGCGAACCGTGACCATGGTGCTGGATGAAATTCTCAACGCGGTGCCGGTCCCGCAAATGCCCGTGGGCGGTTTTGCCGAATGAAATGGATTCTCGGCACATTGGGCTTGCTGGTGCTCGGCTTGCTGCTGAGATTGAGCCTGCTGGTCTATGCCATGTACGTGCTGCTGGGCATCCTGGCCCTCACCCGGTTCTTTTCCCGCGCGTGGACCGATGAACTCGTGGCCACCCGGTTTTGCGACCGTGACGTGTTGGAAATCGACGAGTCGGCCGCGGTTGAAGTCCACGTCAAAAATGAGGGCCGCCTTACGGTGCCGTGGCTGTTGGTTGAAGATTCCCTGCCGCACGATGCGCTGGTGCTGATGCCGCTCCACCTCAAGGTGGACGGTCCGCGCCTGACGCTCGTCCGGCTGAGGCCCGGCGAAACCATCAGCTTGGACTATCGGGTGACCTTCCTCATGCGCGGATATTATCAACTGGGACCGCTGTTGCTGGAAACGGGTGACGTGTTTGGATTGCATCGCCGGTTCCGGGTGGCCACCGAGCCGCACTTTGCGATGGTGCTGCCCAAGGTGCTGCCATTGCAGGGCTACAATCTGGCATCGCGCCGCCCGCTCGGTGAGATTCGCGTGGTGCACCGGTTGTTCGAAGACCCCACGCGATTGGCTGGCATCCGCTTGTATCAGCCAGGCGATCCCTTGAACCGCATTCATTGGCGGGCCACCGCGCGCACCGGGGAAATTCACAGCCGGGTTTATGAAAATTCCCGCGTGGCGGGCGCGACGTTTCTGCTGGATTTCCACGTGCGAAGTTATCAAGGCCATGGCGCGCCGGCGTCGGCGGAACTGGCGATGGTCACCATTGCCTCGCTCGCCAACGCGGTTTCGCTGATGGGCCAACAAATCGGTCTCGCCAGCAACGGCCGCGACGCCGCCGATCGCATCCGCGAGGAAGGTTGGGGCGCCGACTTTATTACGCGGCGGGAGGCGCATCGGCGGGCGAAGGAGGCACTGGCCAACACGCGCTTGCGGCCCGTTCTGGTGCCGACGCGCAAGGGCGACGCCAACTTCACGCGAATTCTCGAGACGCTGGCGCGCCTAGAGCACACGGACGGCTTGGAGTTTTCCGAAATGCTGGCGGAGGTGGCCAGTGAAATTCCGCGGGACGCCACCGTGGTGGCGGTGCTCCGGCGGGTGACGCCGGCCACGGCGGCCGCGCTCGGCGAATTGGCCCGGCGCGGTTTTCTGGTGACGGTCATCGTGGTTTCAATCGAGTTGGAACCGACGCCCGATTGGGCGCAAGCACCGGATTGGGCGCAGATGTTGCTGGCCCAAGGCATGGATTTCCGCATCGTCAACACCGAGGAAGCGGTGTCGAATCTCTGCGCGGAAGCCATCGTGAGGTAATCATGGTTCGAAAACCGACAAAGACCTTGGCCGACCATATGGTGATTGGCATCAGTCCGGTCTTGATCATGTTGCTGGTGGGGAGCCTGAGTTTTTTTCTCATTGAGGCTCTTTATCGGGGCGCGGCGGTGGGCAGTGTCCGGTGGGTGCTGTTCTGGTTTGTCCTGGCGGTGGTGCTGGTGTCGCGCATTGGTATCGAGCAAGGCACTACCTACGCGGCGATTTATGGCTTGGCCTTGGCCGTCGCCACGTGGCTGTATCTGGTGTCCGTTCACCCGGCCGCGTTGGTGGGTGCCGTTTTGCTGGGAATTGTCTGGTGGAGCGCCCACAAGGTTACCTGGGATTGCACCTTGATTGACGACGCGGAGGATGCTTCCGGCAGCGGGCTGCTGCAAACCGCGGGCGAAATACGAAAGTTCGATTCCCTCTCTTCACCAAAGGAGGAGAAGGCAGGGATGAGGAAGCTGTTGCATCACCCCACCCCGGTCCCTCATGCGCCCGGCCTGTGGGTGGTCTATTTTTCCCTGGTGGCATTGCCGTTATTTGGAATCGGACAGATGCTGTTACCAAGTGGTGACACCGTCTCGCGGCGAGCCGGTTTCGTTTTTCTGTTCGTCTATCTGGCCGCCGCAGTGGGGCTGCTGCTGACCACGAGTTTTTTGGGTTTGCGACGCTACCTGCGTCAACGCTATTTGCCGATGCCCGGTGTCATTGCCTTCGGCTGGCTCAAATTCGGTGCCGGGGTCGCCGTCGTCGTGTTTCTCGCCTCGCTGCTGTTGCCGCGTCCGGGTGTGAACGACGCCTGGGCGACACTGCACTATCAGATTGATTACCGGCTGCGCCAGGCCAGTGACTACGCCATGCGCTTGGGACCCCACGGATCCGGCCAGGGGCGCGCAGGCCATGAACCGCAGCATGCGGACGGCTCGACGGGTCCCGCCGCTGCGCCTTCAGAAAATGAAAAGCCCGCCGCCGGTAGCGAACAACCACCCAGCCAGTCGCAGGCGAACGGGAGCCAGCCGGCGCAACCGCAGACTGCTCCGCCGGAAGTTCTCCCTCCCGGCGCCGGCCCCATGGGCGACCAATTATATGTGTGGTTTCGGAATTTGCTGATTTTGGCGGGCATCATCCTGGCCGGTGTGTGGCTGTTTAAGCGGCGTCATCTGCTGCTGGAAATGGCGCGGTCGCTCATCGCGGCGCTGACGCAATTCTTTCGGGACCTGTTCGATTTGGGCCTGCGATTGAAGAAGACCGCCGCGAAGAAAGAGCCGTCCAGCCCGGCCCCGCATCCTTTTGCCGCGTACACCAGCCCTTTCCTGACCGGCAAAGACAAATCGTGGACGGTCGAAGAGGTGGTCCTCTACAGTTACGAAGCGTTGCAAGCCTGGGCCGTGGAACAAGGAATCCAATCCCAACCCGAGCAGACCGCCCGGGAATTCTGTCTGCGGCTGGGCCAAGCCTTTCCCGACGCGGCCACCGAGTTGGACCGCCTGGCGTTCCTGTATGGCCATGCGGCTTACGGCTTTGCCGTACCCGCCGGTTGCGACTTGGAGCCGGTCAGAAAACTCTGGCACTACCTATCCGCGACGGCGACCGGTGACAACGCCGCGTTTTCGTCAGGCTGACGAAACCGTTGCGCCGGATCACCTCAAGGTCAAATGAACCACTTGGACCAGCGGCAAATAGGCGGCTATCATTGTTGGTAGTGACAACAGGACCAATACGCTCATGGTGGTCGCAAAGAAGACCACCCACGATGGTGATCGCTCTGTCTTAAGAAACAAAATCGCGAGACAATATGCCGCCGCCAAAACCGGCAGGACAATCATCACTGGCCGGAGTGCGATGCACAACAGAGTGAAACCCGGCATTGGATGGCCGGTGGGCGGCACCAGCTTGAGGATGACCCAGAGAAACCAACAGGCGATGCTGAAGACCGCCAGGATCAATAAGTGCGCTAACTTTTTCATGGTTTTCCTTTTTGTTCGTGGTTTGATTTGCCGATAATCTCCGCAGCTCTCGGGTCAGAATATCTTCCGAACAGCGGAAATCAACAATGGAATCTCATAAAATCGTCGAACTCGCTGTAAAAGACGAGGGACGCCAGAATTATGGCGATGCCGGCGGCGAACAGGACGGCGCCAAAAATCGCACAGGATAGCAACGTGAGAACCAGCGTTCGTGCCGGACCGGTGGTTTGCGGATGCCAGGAACTGCGATACAAAATGGCAAAGGTCAATAAAATCGGAACGAGCGCCTCAAGCATCAACCCAGCCCACCAGATATGGAGCGGCGCCACGGCATATCTGGACACGCAACAACTGGACACCCAGGCAATGAAGCACGCAACTGAGGATGCTAAGATGGGCGAATGAACCTCGAACGGTCGGTCGCCGCGAATCGTCTCCCCTAACCGGCTTGCGAGCGCCGCCAATTGCCGAGCAATGCGCCTCATACACTCAATAGACACCAACCGCTCCCCTAATTGTATATCGCAACCGAAGAATTTTCAATGATTTTTCCAAGCGGTAGACAGGTTCAATGCAACATCCGTCTTTGAGCACGGGTTAACGTGCCCATCCACATGCGCGGTGTTTGTATCGCAATGCCGAAGGGTTTCTCCAATACGGTCAAGTCCCGGTCGCGTGCGATGACCGTGCGTGCTCCCGCTGCCAAGGCGGCCTCAATGAATTTGTCATCCTTGGGATCGCGGCAAAATGTTTGTTCCAAGGTTATCGGCGTCACCCACAAGGCAGACGTTTTCAGCGTATCCAGCCAAATCTGAGTGTCCGTCGTGAAACGCTGTTCCTCCTTCACCCGTTTGAGCACCGCCTTGTATTCGGAAAAGATCGCTTCGCTGATGACCGGCAGCACGAGGCCCTGGAGCCAGGCTCTCACCGTAAATCCGGGTGGCGTCAAGGAATTTGCGACATGGTTCCGCGTTCAGCGCCGCTCACCGCGCGACACTTGGAGCGAGAGATACCATGGAACGGCGGTCAGCCCGCTCCAGCTATCCGGCTTGAGCGAGTCCTCAAAATGCTTTTGGATTTCCACGTTGTAAGGCGCCAGCGCCGGCCAGTCGCGCTTCTCGGCCAGCGCGGTGGCGATGAGCCGGTCCACGTCTGGTTTGGTGAAAACGACGTGGTGCTCGTAGGCGTCCACGATGGCGAACGTGTCAATTTCGTAATAGCCGCCATTGGGATGGACGCCTATCCAATGCTTTGGCGCGCCGTTGGTCAGGTAATCCCATTGCCCCGCCGGTTGCCAGTAGTTCCAGATGCGGTATGTGCCGTTGGTTTGAATCGTCATCCGCAATTTCATGAGGGTGAACCATTTGGCCGCGCGTTCCTTGTAAAAGGATTTGCCTGTGGCGTCGGACATGGCGAGCAGCCAGCGGGCAACCAGATTGGCCTTGTTGTCCGGATGCGAAAAACTGATGCCCGGGTCCTTGCGATGGTTGTAACCCTCGGTCCAATGGCCCGCTTCGATGCCGTAAGGTTCAACGATGGAGATCATTCCGCCGCCGGCAGTCTCGCGCCAGACACCGCGGCGGTCCCATTTCTCGTACGTTTGCTCCGCGAGCTTGAGATAACTTTTGGCCTTGTCGCCGTATTTGGGCCGGAGCGCAGGCGTGCGTAGGATTTCGCGCGACATCAGGACGACCGGCCGCAACGCCACCGCCTCGCCCAACAAGCTGTCGGCGTTGTAACTGTTCAGCTCGTCCACCTCGGTGCCGGCGGCATTCGTCTTGGGCCAGCCGATAAAACCATCGGGCTCCTTGACGCCGCGCTTGACCCACGAATCCGTCCAGTCAACGAGCTGATCTACCCATTGGGGATCCTTGGTGGCCAGATAGCCGTGATAATAACCGTCCAAATAGGGGCCCACCAGCCAGGCCAGTTCCTCTCCGTTTTCCTTGTCGCAATACCGATTGCGGGAATCAACAGTGACGTATCCCTGCCACCGGGTCAACCAGTCCTGGAACTTTGCGTCGTCCATTCGGATCAGGGTGGAATCCTGTGCCGTGGTTCGCACCGCGAGGGCGGCGAGGAACATCAAGCTGGCGATCAAAACGCGTAATGGTTTCATGAATGGTGAGGGTTCAAGGGGCGTGATCCGGTTCTTGTCTTCTCCCTCTCCTCGCTAAACGAGGAGAGGGTAGGGGTGAGGAGCTCGTTTCGAAATCTCCCACCCCATCCCTCCCCGCTCAGCCGGGGCGAGGGAGTCAAGAACGAGGTCAAGATGCGCCCAGGGTTCAAAATTGGTCTTCCTTTTCCTTGAACAGAATGTTGAACGTGGTCAGGGAGCCGTAGCTGCGCGTGATGTATTGCTGCATCTCCACTTTTTCGGCGTCGCTGAGCTTTTCGTGGGCGTTGATCTTCTGTTCCAGCACCCGCAGATTGTTGCGAACCATCACGATTTTGTGAAAGAACACCTCCAGCGGCACCTCCTTGCCCTGGAGCGCCGGGTCGGACGGATGCATCACCAGCCGGCCACCGTGCCAGCGGACACCGAGCTTTTCCACCACCGCGTCGGGTTTTTCCAGGCCGAGCCTGGCGAGCGCCGCGTCCAATGTTTGGGCGATGAACTGTTTGAGCGGCACATTGAGACTGCCTACCGCCGCCTGCGGTTCGGCTGGTTCGAGACCGGCGGCTTCCGGCGCGACGGTCCGTCTATTGCCGTCGTCAAACTGAACCTCCGCGGTGGCTTCGCCAATCGTCTTGACCGTGCCCGTGCCGTGCTGCGGATGACGCACCTTCATGCCCACGTGGAGCGATTCGATTTTCATAGGAGGATTGTAATCGCGGATGGACACGGATGGACACAGATTTTTGAACGCAAGGACGCAGCGTGGCGAAGCAGCAACCAACGGAGCGCGGGTTGCCTCAACCCGCAGCACTTGCAAACGCGGTCAGTCGTGTTATTACGTCAAATGTGCCGTCGGTCGTGCTGCGGCTTGAGACAATCCGCGTTCCCGGAGCGCGAGTTGCGTGCCGCGCCATAGCCTCTGGGCGACGGCTGGTCTCAACTCGCAGCATGCCCGAATGCTGTCACCCCGTGGATTTGCTGGCGGTTGGCGCTCCGCAAGCGTGGAACAAGTGGGTCTCCCGATTCCAACACCGGTTTGGCTGCCGACGCGCTGCGGATTGGGACAATCCGCGCTCGTGTGCTTGGCAGGTCTGATGAACTATCGGGATGAAAGGAGCCCGACAGGAGCGATGACGCAAACTGTAGCGGAAGGTTAGGCCGAAGCCGTAAGGCGCAGGCTGAAAGAACCGGAAGCGAACTCTTGGCCGTAGGAACACGAACGGGTAGTGAGGCCGGATGCAGGCGGCAAGCTGACTAGCGACAGCGAAGCCCAAAAGGTCATCAAGCTGCATCAGGTAGAACCCGACGGCGTGAGAGGACAGTCATCAGACTGACCCAAGGAGACCCTTGGACTGAGAAGGCCAAGGGAGTCAGCAGAGGCCATAGTAGCGAAAGAAGCTTCGCGAAAGCGGAGCCGAGCCAAGGGCCGAAGAACGAAGGAACAAAGCTAGACAGTAATCTGGCAGGCGAGGGAAGGGTCCGAAACGGCGGGCGGCGACAACTGCGGTCACCCAGCCCGGACCGGCCAACTGACGGAGAAGCGGTGAAGCCGCGGCGAACGTCAGGAGCGGAGCACCGACGGAAGCCGGCTGCGAAAACTGCGAAAGAAAGCGATGTACGAGAACCTGATGGAACAAGTGGTCAGCCGCGAAAACGCCACCGCCGCCTGGCTGGCGGTCAAACGCAACAGAGGGGCGGCAGGCATAGACCGGATGACCACCGGAGAACTGCGCGAGCATATTCGAGCGCATTGGGAAAACATCCAAGCCAAGCTGCTGGCCGGGACGTATGTGCCCAGCCCGGTGCGGCGAGTGGAGATACCCAAACCCAACGGAGGGGCACGGATGCTGGGCATTCCGACGGTGCAGGATCGGTGGATACAGCAAATGCTCTTGCAGGCGCTGCAACCCATATTCGACCCGGCCTTCAGCGAGCACAGCTACGGATTCCGACCGGGCAGGGGGGCGCAGGACGCGGTACGCGCGGCACAGAACCACATCAAGGAAGGCAAAGACTGGGTGGTGGACATGGACATCACCAAGTTCTTTGACCGGGTGAACCACGACATCCTAATGAACCGCATCGGCCAAACGATACGGGACAAGAGAGTGTTGAGGCTCATCGGCAACTACCTGCGAGCCGGAGCGATGATTGAAGGAGTAGTAGTGGCCAGCGAAGAAGGCACTCCACAAGGAGGGCCGCTCTCGCCGTTGCTGGCCAACCTCTATCTGGATGCGCTGGACAGGGAACTGGAAGGGCGCGGACTGGCATTCAGCCGCTACGCCGACGACTGCAACATCTATGTGGGCAGCCGCCGTGCCGCGGAACGGGTGCTGGAGAACATCACACAATGGATCAAAGGAGAACTGCGATTGGAAGTCAACGCGAACAAGAGTGGAGTGGGGCGGCCTTGGGAACGGAAATTCCTTGGGTTTCGCATCAACCGGGAAGGCCGGATTGAGGCAGCCCCGCAAAGTGTGGAGCGAATGAAAGACAAAGTGAGGGAAATGTGGCGAAGCTGCCAGAGTCTGAACAGTGCGCAACTGCGCGACCGCTGGCGCGCCTATATCCGAGGCTGGTGGGCCTATTACGGTCTGGCCGAGGAATGCCGCAACCTCTTCGACATCGAGTCATGGATTCGACGCCACATCCGCTGTTGCTTCTGGCAACGATGGCACAGCAGTCGCGGACGACTGCGCCACCTGCGTCAGTTGGGCATTCGGCGCCGACTGTTACAAGCGGCTCGCAGCTCCAAAGGGGCATGGGCAATGGCGAGGAATGGAGTGATGCACAAAGCACTGAACAACCAAACGCTCAAACGGTACGGGTTCGTGATGCCATCAGACCTTGCGGTCGCAGTATGACCGCTGCGTTCAACCGCCGTATGCGGAAAACCACACGTACGGTGGTGTGGGAGGGTGCCGGGGCCCAATCCTCGTCACCCGACCCAATCACCGCAAATTAGGTCACTACCGAACGTCTGCCACTGCCCGGATTTCGGTGGGGCGCGTCACTCCGTGCGCGCCGTTGCCCCGTCTTGGCGGCCGGCAGGTCCCGCGCCTACGGAATCACCAGACGAAATGTTGAAACGCTGGTGCCGTTCGTCGCATTGACGGCCGCTGCATCTAAGCCCGCAGTCGTCATTTGCTGTACTGAACCATCCGCCATGCTGATGTTGCTGACGCGTCCGTGAATTTCATCCGTCCATCCCAGCGAATTGGTGCTGGAAACGGTCACAATGCCCGGCTTGACCGGAACGCCATCGAGCGTCAGATTCCGGTCGCCATCCATAATCATGTTCGGAAAATTCTCGGAGGCGTCCGGGTTGAGGAAGTAGCTGATGTTCGCGTCGCCAAATCCGGTGGCAAAACTCGTTGCTTGAACGCGCTTGATATCCGCCGGGCAATGGAGAACCTTCGGCGTACCCAGTTCATTGGACATGGTCTGCCACAAGAGATAGGCGTTACCGTTCCCAACTAGTCTCATTGTCTCGTTGTTGGTCAGGATCATCGTCATTGGATATTTGTCACCGTTATCTCCCTCCCAAACCCTAAAGGCCGTGGTGATTTCATGAAGGTTGTTGACGCAATTGATTCTGGCGTTTTTTCGCTTTGCCGCAGAAAGTGCGGGCAAAAGCATCGCAGCTAGAACGGCCATTGCTACCAGTACGACCAATAATTCAAGACTATTGAAGGCTTGGATGCGGCCTTTGTTCGATCGGGTTTTCATAAGGCGGGTTTAAACATAAGCATGGCCAATGCCAAGCGGTTTTGTGCGGGATTTTGCGCTGGGGCGTGGCGGGCGCGCAACATTTTCACGCAAAACCGCGTGAAAATTTTCCGCCCGGCGACGTAGCGGCGTCTTGGCAGAGCGCCGCCAATTCTGAAGATGGAAGAGTGCTGCTTTCTGCCGAAAGCCGCTACGATTGGTTGGCAAGTCCCGCGACTATGGAATCACCAGACGAAGCGTGTTGGTGGCTCCATTGCCCGCATCAAGGATGGCCGAATTCACACCGCCCGACGCATATGCGTTCACTGAACCATCGGCCGTGCCGATGTTTCCCACGCCGTCGTGCCGCTCTTTCGTCCACGCGAGAGAACCGCTCGTAGGCCGATTCAGAATTCCCGGTTTAACGCGAATCCCATTCACAGCCAGATCGTCGTCTCCATCGAGAATTTGATCCGGCCGGCTAAGCGAATGATCCCCCTGGACCGGTTGATTCATAGAATGGTCCCAAACATCCATATTGAAGAAATAGCTGATGTTCGCGTCACTGAAACCGGTGATAAAATCCGTGGCTGCCGTGCGCCCGGTGTCAGCCGGACAGTAAAGAAATTTGGGCGCGCTGAGTCCATTGGACAGTGCCTGCCACCAAACATAGGCCTTCCCGCTGCCGAGCAACTTCAGCGTCTCACTGTTGGTCAGCGCAGATTCTGTTGAGTCTCCGATATATGCGCTCAGGGCAACACCAATCTGATGAAGATTATTGGCGCAGACGCTGATTTGTTCTCTGTGCTTCGCTCGAACGAACGCGCCAGGCAACACGATTGCCACCAATGATGCGATCGCAATGATAACTGCCAGTTCAGTGCGGGTGAATGCTTGCAAACAACCTGAGGCTGATTGGGTTTTCATAAGCCTGATTTAAATACAAGCATCGCCAATGCCAAGCGGAATTATGCGCCACGCGGGCGCACACCATGTGGGCCTACGCGCACTTTGGACTGCGTCGGCAAAGCGCAGCGGCGACGGCGTTTTCGGAGGCCACGACACCCGCATCTGCCTCGCGCGGTTTCCCAAAAGCGGTGTCGCGCTTCGCTTGCCACCGCAGTCCATGACGCTTTGGGTTATCGTTCCGCCAACGATTCCATTTACCCATTACAAACGTCGAAGAACCTGAAACTACCGTTCGTCGGATTCCTCGTCGGCGGGCGCGCCGGAACGCCAGCGGCCTTTTTGCCAGACATACACGTTGCCCTGCTGCACCCACTTGCCCGGAAGCCAGATGTCGCCCGGATGCGGCCGTGGCCGCCAATGGCCCTGCACCCAGACCCATTGGCCGCGCCAGGCCCAGTGGCCGGGAATGAAGTACCATAACGTCCGCGGACCGGGCGGGCTGGGAATCACGTCCTTTTGATTATCCGGCGGCGCCTGGGTTGGCTGGCCGGCATAGGTGGTGTCCGCGGTCGCAACTTGCGGACCGACGTTGGTTGGCGGAGGCGACGCGCAGCCCGCGATGAGTAGCATGGCGGCGGTTGCGGCCAGCATTTCGATGGTAATAGGTCGCATATTATTCCTTAATGCCCCAATATCCGCGCTTTTTCCGAATTTGCAACGGATTAAAAGGCCCGGTATTGGGCCAATATGGTTTGAAATTCCGCCTTCAGTAGGGTAGGCGAAGTGGGCAGAGGCGGATTGCACTGACTGTAGTTGTCAGTGCCGCATTGACCACTTCGCCTACTCTACTTCCGGCGGACCGCGTAAACGCGGAACTCCAAACGTTTTGCGAAAAGGCGCACCAATAAAAGCTGATAGCCACCGGCAGGTTCATGCCGGTGGCTATCTGCCATGCAGAAAGGTTCAACGCCAGTAACCCTCGACCCAAACGCGCCGGTGGCCGTGCCAGCCCCATCCGCCGGCAACCCATATCGCGCCAGGATGTGGACGGTGCGCCCAGCGGCCGCCGACCCACACCCAGTGTCCACGCCATACCCATGCGCCCGGGACCCAGAACCAAACGGCGTCCGGTCCGGGAGGAGCGGGCTGGACTTCCACCTGCACCGGCGGCGGAGCCGGCGCCTCCTCCACCACTGCGCTGGGCGGCGGGCCCGGCGGGGGCGCGGCGGTTACGGGCGGGGGTGGCGGCGGGGGTGGCGGACTTTGGGCCACACAGCCCGCGAGCATCGGCAGGCCGGTGGCGATAATCAAACCTTTCATCAGAACTGATCTTTTCATAGTTGTTTCCTCAGACGTTTATCTCACAACTACAGTTACAGTAAGTTTCCACGCTCCTTGCACGGTTTTGGCCGGAAACATAATTTTGACCAGTATTATGGTTTCTACGCGGCCTCCGCCCGTCGCACCGGCGCGTGGCGGACGCGTTTGAACAACAGGATGAGCGGCAGGCAGCACAGCACGAGCAGCCCGAAGACGCGGAAGGTGTCCACGAACGCCCACAAATGGGCCTGCTGGTTGAGCAGGTTGTAAATCAGCCCGTATGCCTGGCCCGTGGCCGTAACCGGGTCGCTGTGCCGGGCGAGGAACGCCTGGCTGGCGTGGAGGCGATGCACGAAGACGGGGTCCGACGGCGTCAAATATCCGACCATCAGCGCCTGGTGCGCCTGGGCGCCGCGGGCGACGAGGGTGGTGACCAGCGCGATGCCGACGCTGCCGCCGAGGTTAAGCACGAGATTGTAAAGGCCCGTGCCGCTCCCGATTTCCTGCTGGCGCAACTGGCTCATCGTCGCCGTCGTCAGGGGCACGAAGATGAAACTGGTGGCCACGCCGTTCAACACGGTCGGGAAAACAACGCTGGCCATGCTCACCTGGAGATTGATTCCGCTCAAGAGGTATAACGACAGGCTCAACAGCGAGAAGCCAATGAACAAGAGCACGCGGGTCCGAATTTTGCCGACGAGGCGTCCGACGAAGAAGGTGGTCAGAAAAGCCGCCACCCCACGCGGGCTCATGGTTAACCCGCTTTGCAGCGCCGGATAGCCCATCAGCGTTTGCAAGAACAACGGTAACTCGGCCGTGGTGCCGTACAGGATGATGCCGATGACGGTCATCAACATCAGCCCGGTGGCAAAGTTCCGGCTGCGCAAAATCCGCAGGTTCACCAGCGGATGTTCCACCCGGAATTCCCACACGACGAATGAAACGAAGGCGACCAACGAGATGACGACGAACCACCGAATCCACACCGCGCCCAGCCAGTCGGCTTCCTGGCCCTTGTCCAACACGACTTGCAGTGCGGCCAGCCAGAGGGCGAGCAGGCCAAAGCCGACAAAATCAATCGCCGCCTTCATGTTGCGTTTGATGTAAGGCGGATCCTCGATCAGCCATTGCGCCAGGAACATGGCCAGCACGCCGACCGGCAGGTTGATGTAGAAAATCCAGCGCCACGAATAACTGTCGGTGATCCAGCCGCCGAGCGTGGGCCCGATGATGGGGGCCACGATCACGGCCTGCGAAAACGTGGCCATGGCAATGCCGCGTTTGGAGACGGGAAAACTTTCCAGCAGAATCGCTTGGGCGATGGGCACCATGGCGCCGCCGCCGGCGCCTTGCAAAATCCGCGCCAGGATCAGCATGGGGAGATTGGGAGCCATGCCACAGAGGCCCGAGGCGACGGTGAAGATACCGATGCACGAAATAAAGACGCGTTTGCGCCCGAAATGATTGCCCAGCCAGCCCGTCATCGGCAGGATGATGGCATTGGAGATGAGGTAGCTGGTGAGGACCCACGTGGATTCGTCGGTGGTGGACGACAGGCTGCCGGCGATGTGGGGCAGGGCGATGTTGGCGATGGACGTATCGAGCACCTGCATGAAGGTGGCGAGCATGACACCCACCGCCACCAGCCACGGGCTGTGACGCGGACGCCAATCTTCATGGTGCGTGCTATCGGGCATGGGAAGAACCGGTCTTCCGATTTAGCACGAGCCGAAAGAGGGAGCCGGCGATGACCGCCAACACCACGGCCACCAAGGCAATCGCCCAATCGGGAATTTCAAATGGGCTGATGCGTACCTCGGGCATCACGGACATACCCGGTCCCAGCGTGTGGCTGGTCGGCAACGGCTCGTCGAAGATAATTTTCACCGGCACGCGCTGGACGACCTTCACGTAGTTGCCGGTGGCGTTTTCCGGTGGCAACAAGCTAAACTGCGCGCCGGAGCCGGCCTGGACACTGTCCACGTGCGCGCGAAACGACCGACCCAGCGCATCTATCTCCACCCGCACCGGCTGGTTGGTTTGCATGTGTTTCAACTGCGTTTCCTTGAAATTGGCGACCACCCAGACATTCGTCGGCACGATGGACATCAATTGCTGTCCCACTTGAACATAATCACCTGGTTCCACTGATTTGCGGGTCACGCGTCCGTCGCACGGGGCAACAATGGTCGTGTAGGACAAATCCAGTTTGGCGGCCTCGATATTGGTTTGCGATTCCTGCCATTGGGCCAGCGCCGTGCCTACGGCGGCTTCCGTGGCGGTAACGGTGGCCTGGGCCTCGGTTATTTTCGAGTCGTCGGCGGCGGCTTTTTGCCGGGCCGCATCCAGGTTGGCCTGCGCGGATTGGTTCACGGCCTGCGCGGCGTCAAATTCCTGCTGCGAAATCGTGTTCTGTTTTCGCAAACTCTCCATGCGTACGAAATCATCGGCCGTGCGTTTGGCGGTGGCGGCGGCGGCCTCGGTGTCGGCGGCCGACTGCTTGGCGGTGGCCTGGGCGGTGGCCACCTTGGTGCGCATCAGCTCGTAGGTGGCGACGAACGCCCGGTAATTGGCCATCTGCGCCTCGGCGGAGGCCTGCTTTTGGGCGGCGGTGATGGCGTAGGTTGAGGGGTCAAGCTCCACCAGCACGTCATTCGAGCGGACCATTTCATTGTCATCCACGTGAACGGCGAGGACTTGGCCGGCCACCCTCGGCGCCACGGCCGTGATGTGGGCTTCGATGAAGGCGTCGTCGGTGGATTCGTGCGTGAAGGCGCCGACCAGGTAATCGAGCCCAAGGAACAAAAGCACGGCCAGCACCATGGTCGCGGGCCAGATGAATAGTGGCGTGTTTGGTTTTGCAAGTTGTTTGCCGTTGACCGGCGGCGGCGGGTTGGCCGGAGCAGATTTGCTTTCATTCATAATGGTTGAAATGACTAATTTCTAAGCCCTAATGACTAAAGAATGACGAAACCCGAATGACATAAATGCCTGGTACAGGATTACCTTGGTGCTTCGTCATTGGAAATTCTTTAGTCATTAGGGTTTAATCATTGTGCGCATCTGACAAGTTGCCCCGGCGCGCGGCCTTCAGGCCGCTTCGGCGCACAAAAGTGGTTGGATCATACGATGGATCCATCAGCAGGCGGTGCGGAAGCGGCGTAAACGCCGCGCGCCGAAATGCTTTGCGTTTGGGGAAACTGCTAGATGCACAGTTAGTCACCATTGCTCGGTCCGTTTTCCGGCAGCGGCAACGAGTCTTCACGCCAGCCGCCGCCGAGGTCCTGGTAGATATTGATTAAATTGAATAAGCGCGAGTAGCGCAATTGGATGAGATTTTGCCGTGCGCCGTCCACCGTCTGCTCCGCCGCCAGCACGGTCAGCATGCTGGCAACACCATGCTGGAAGCGCGCCTGCGTTAAATCGTAACTCCGCTGGTCGGCCTGCACCAGCGTTTGGTTGGCCGCCAGTTGTGTCTCGACGGCCGCCCGCGTCGCCAGCGCGTCGGCCACTTCCCGGAACGCGGTTTGAATGGCGCTCTGGTAGTCGGCGGCCTGGATGCGTTCGGCCGCTTTCACGGCCTTGAGTTGGTTCCAGGCGGTGCCGGCCGCGAAAATCGGCCAGACCAGTTGCGGCGAAAATGCCCAAGTCTGCGAACCCGGCGCGAACAAGCTCTCGAGCGTCGTGCTGGCCGTGCCGCCCGAACCGGTGAGCGTAACGGTCGGGAAAAAGGCGGCGCGCGCCGCTCCGATGTTGGCGTTGGCGGCCTTGAGCTGATGTTCCGCGGCGAGAATGTCGGGCCGCCGTTCGAGCAGATCAGAAGGCAGACCAGCCGGCAGGTCGGACAGACAAACTTGCGGATCCATCGGCTGCGGCGGCGGAAGGTCATTGGGAAGCGGCCGGCCCACAAGGAGCACCAGATTGTCCTGGGCCAAGGCGAGTTGTTGCTCATAGCCCGCCACCGCGGCACGCGCGGTCTGTAACTGGACATTCGCGTTGTCCAGATCGAGCTCGGACAACACACGGCCTTCGTAACTGCGTTTGGTGAGGTCGTATGCTTGTTGCGCTGCTTTCAAAGAGTCCTCGGCCACGGCGAGTTGCTCCGCGGCTTCACGTTCGGTCAAGTAGGCCGTGCCCACTTGGGCCACCAGCGCAATTTGCGCACTTTTGCGCGCCTCCATGTTGGCGAAGTAGGTTTCCAAAGCCTGTTTCTTGAGACTGCGCACCTGGCCAAAAAGATCCAGTTCGTACGAGGCCACACCCAGGCCCACCGAGTATTCGTCATAGGTTAATGCTGACGGCATTGTTGACGGCGCGTTGTTTGACCCTCCTCCGGTATATACGTTGAGAACGCGCTGGCGCGAACCACTGGCGTTGATGTCCACGGTGGGAATCAAGGCGTTCCGCTGGACCTTATAGAGCGCACGGGTTTGTTCCACGTTCAGCACCGCCACCCGCAAGTCCGGGTTGTTGGTGAGGGCCAGCTCAACCAGCGTCTGCAAGCGCGGATCGCGGAAGAAGTCGTGCCAGCCGATATCCGCGGCCGGCAAGGCATTGCTTGAAACGCCGGGGGCTTGGGATGCCGCGGGCCAGTTGGTCGAAATTACCGCCGTTGGGCGGTGGTATGTCGGCATCAGCGTACAGCCGGCCAAGGCCAACAGGCACCCTGCCAAAGTGATTTTAACCGCCGACGCTCGGAGTCGGATAGGCAACACGCTCTGCAACACTATTCCACGATATTTACTCATGGCTGTCCTGAATTGTCAGCGGCATCCGCCGGGCCGCCGGAGTGAGGGGACAATACCGCCGAAGATCGCCCAGCAGTGCCAAATAAGCCCCGGATGACGACGAAGAAGACGGGCACCAGGAAAACCGCCAAGACCGTGGCGGAAACCATTCCGCCTGCCACGCTGGTCCCAATGTCATGCCGGCTGGCCGAGCCCGCGCCGGTGCTCAAAGCCAGGGGCATCACTCCCAGGAAGAACGCCAGCGAGGTCATGAGGATGGGACGCAACCGCATTTGCGCCGCTTCCAATGTGGCTTCAATCAAGCCCTTGCCTTCCGCCTGGAGGTCCTTGGCGAATTCGATGATGAGAATCGCGTTTTTGGCCGACAACCCAACGATGGTCAACAGGCCGACCTTGAAAAACACGTCGTCTGGCAGCCCGCGCAGCGTGCACGCCAGCAGCGCGCCGATGATGCCCAGCGGCACCACGAGTATCACCGCGATCGGGATGGACCAGTTCTCGTACAGCGCGGCCAGCGACAGGAACACGACAATCAGCGACAGCGCATAGAGCAAAGGCGCTTGCTGGGCCGACAAACGTTCCTCGAACGATTGGCCGGTCCATTCATAACCGATGCCCTTGGGCAATTGATTGGCCAGATGCTCCATGGCGGTCATGGCGTCGCCCGTGCTCTTGCCCGGCGGGGCCGCGCCTTGCAATTCCAGCGCCGGCAGGCCGTTGTAATGCGGCAACGAGGGCGACCCATAAACCCATTTCATCGTGGCCAGGCTGGACAAGGCAACCATCTGGCCCTGGCTATTGCGCACGAACACGTTGTCCACGTCCTGCGGCAACGCCCGATAGGGAGCATCCAGTTGGGCGATGACTCGTTGCACGCGGTTGCCGTCCACGAAATTGTTGATGTAATAGGACCCGAAACACGTTTCCAGGGTCGTGTTCAAATCGGCCAGCGAAACGCCCAGCGCGCTGGCCTTGGCCTGGTCAATGTTCACCTTGAGTTGCGGCGTGTCTTCCAATCCCTGGAAACGCAGTTGGGTGATCGCGCCATTGGTGGCCGCCATGGCAAACAACTGGTCGCGCGCGTGCATGAGTTGCTCGTGCCCCAGACCGGCCTGGTCCTCGAGTTCGAAGTCAAAGCCCGACGAAATGCCCAGTTCCGGAATGGGCGGCGGATTGATGGGAATAATCAGGGCATCTTTGATCTGACCCAACGCCCCGAAAGCCCGGCCAATCATCGCATCCACGCCATGCTGGGCGCCCGGGCGTTGGCTCCAGGGTTTCAAGTGTACAAACGCGATGGCCGCGTTTTGGGCCTGGCCATTAAAGCTGAAACCGGCCACGTCCACCATGCCCGCGACCTCCGGTTGCTGGAGGTAGTAGCTCTCCACCTGTTTGAGCACGCTCACCGTGCGCTCCTGGGTGGCGCCCACCGGCAACTGGATCAGGGTAATAAAATACCCTTGGTCTTCATCCGGCAGAAATGACGAGGGCAAACGGTGATAGAACCAGCCCACCGCCAGGACAATCGCCAGATAAATAACCAGGTAACGCCCCGTGGTGGCGAGCATGCGGGCCAAGACACTCTGATAATTCCTCCGGGTGGCGGCAAATCCGCGGTTAAACCAGCCGAAGAACCCGCTCTTGCGCAAGTGATGGCCCTTTTCCACCGGCTTGAGCAGCGAGGCGCACAGGGCCGGGGTCAGCGACATGGCCAGAAAGATCGAGAACAACATGCACGAAACCAGCGACAGCGAGAACTGCCGGTAGATTTCGCCGACCGATCCGCCGAAAAACGCCATGGGAATAAACACCGCCGTCAGCACCAGCGAAATGCCGATGAGCGCCCCGGTGATCTGGTTCATGGCCTTAATGGTCGCTTCGCGCGGCGGCAACCCTTCTTCGCTCATGATGCGCTCGACGTTTTCCACCACAACGATCGCGTCGTCCACCAATTCGCCCACCGCCAGGACCATGCCGAACATGGTCAACACGTTGATGGAAAATCCGAGCGCGTACATCACGCTGAACGTGCCCAGCAACGCCACCGGAATGACGATGGTGGGGATGAATGTCGTCCGGAAATTTTGCAGAAACAGGAAAATGATGCAGAAGACCAGCACAATGGCTTCCACCAGGGTCTTGACGACTTCCTGGATGGAGATGCGCACAAACTCGGAGCTGTCATAGGGATAATCCGCACGCACACCGGGCGGAAAGAACTTGGAGAGATCTTTCACCTTGGCATAGACCGCGTTGGCGGTGGCAACGGCATTGGCCGACGGTGCCAGGCGGATGCCGACGGCGCCGGCTTCCCGGCTATCCACCCGCGCCCGGAAGGAATAATCCTCGCCGCCCAATTCAATGCGGGCCACGTCGCGCATATAGACGCGCGAGCCGTCCGGATTCACGCGCAGCAGGATGCCGCCAAATTGCCCGACCGTGCGCAGCGTGCTTTGGCCCTGCAAGGTCAAGTTGAGTTCCTGTCCGTTTGCCGATGGCACGGCGCCCAACTGGCCCACGGGCACGTCCATGTTTTGCGCCTGCACGGCGGTGATGACGTCATTGACGCCCAACCCGTAACTTTCCAGTTTGTGCGGATCCAGCCAAAGGCGCAGGGCATATTCGGTGCCGAACAGGTCGGCTTCGCCCACGCCGGGAATCCGCCGGATGGGATCCAGCACGCTCGCCGAAATGTAATTGCCCAACGCGATGGCGCCGTCGGCGCCGTCGGCGCCATTGGTGGACGAGAGCGTGAAAACCATCAGGAAGTTGCGCGTGGATTTAAGCACCGTGATGCCCTGTTGTTGCACCGTCTGCGGCAGGTTGGGGATGGCCAGTTGCAGCTTGTTCTGCACCTGCACCTGTGCGATGTCCGGATTCGTCCCGGTCTTGAAGTACAACGTCACCGTGGACACCCCGCTGGCGCTGCTGCTGGACGATATATACAACAGGTTGTCTATGCCGTTCATCTGCTGCTCAATCACGGACGTGACCGTGTCCTGCACCGTTTCCGCCGATGCGCCCGCGTAGGTCGCCGTGATGGCGATGGACGGCGGCGCGACGCTGGGATATTGCGCGACTGGCAAATGCTTAATCGCCAGGACGCCGCCCAGCATGATGAGCAGGGAAATCACCCAGGCAAAAATCGGCCGGTCTATGAAAAATCTTGGCATGGCCGGATCAGGTTATTTTCCCGGGGCCAAAGCGGGCGCGGGTGTGGCGCTGCCGCCGGCAACGAACGGCGCCGGCTGCACCATCATTCCCGGCTGCACTTTGAGCAAGCCTTCGACGATGACGCGGTCGCCGGTCTTCAGTCCGTCCGTCACAATCCATTTATTTCCCACCGCCTGGCCGATTTGCACGGTTCTTAACTCCGTCTTGTTGTCCGGGCCCACCACCATCGCGGTGGCGATGCCATTGGGGCCCACGCTCACGCCGCGTTGCAGTACCGTGATGGCCTGCGAATCAACCGCCTGCTCCAGCACTCCCCGCGCGAACATGCCCGGTAGGAGCAGATGATCGGGGTTGGGAAATTCGGCGCGCAAAGTAACCATGCCGCTGCTGGGATCCACCGTCACATCCGAGAACAGCAGCCGCCCCGGGTGCCGGTAGGTGGACCCGTCTTCCAGCAACAAGGTCACTTTCGCCTCGCCCGATGCGACACTTTTAAGCGCGCCCGTTTGGAATTCATGCTGCAACCGCAGTAGTTCGGTGCTTGATTCGGTGAAATCGCAGTAAATCGGATCCAATTGCTGCACGACCGCCATTTCTGTGGCGCCGCTCTGGCTGACCAGCGCGCCTTCGGTCACCAGCGCCGCGCCGATGCGGCCGTCAATGGGTGAGGTAACTTTCGTGTAGCCGAGATTGATCGCTGCCGTTTCCAAGGCCGCCTTGGCGCTGAGCACGTCGGCGCTCGCCTGCGCCGACGCGGACACCGCGTCGTCGTAATCCTGCCTGCTCACGGCGTTGATGCCCACCAGCGGTTGGTAGCGGCCCGCGAGCAATCGCGTTTGGTTCGAGTTGGCTTCCGCCTTGGCCAGCGCCGCTTGGGCGCTGTCGTAAACCGCTTGAAACGGCGCCGGATCAATTTGGTACAGTTCCTGGCCCGCCTTGACATCCGAACCTTCGGTAAATTCCCGGCGCAATACGATCCCGTCCACCCGCGCCCGCACCTGCGCCACGCGGACCGGGTCAATGCGCCCCGGCAATTCCGTCGTCAACGCCACGGATTCCGGCGCAACCGTCACCACGCCCACTGCCGGCGGCGGCAGGTTGAAAGCAGCTTGCTGTCGGCTGCAGCCAGCCAATGAAACTACCAGCAGCAGTGCCGCCGTCACCGCCATTAGCTGCCGGGACCGTGAATTGCCACCGACTCCCTCCCCATGAACCCGGACCCTCACCTCACCCTGACCCTCTCCCCCCCCATCCGATGGGAGCGGAGAGGGAACAGTCGGCGGGCGCAAAGGGTGACTCGGGAGACTGGCTGCTTGCGACAGGTTCGCGCATTCAATGCGCGAGGCCTTCGGGGAAGTCTCTCCCTGCCCACGCGGGGGGAGGGACCCGGTGAGGGGAGTTGAGACTGAAACCATGCGGCTTTCCCGCGGCACTCTCTGCAAGAGCATATTCTCGTGCTGTTTGGTTGGTTTCATACTGTTTCGTACTGTTTCGTAGTCGTCTGTTTCGCTTCCGGCGGCTCGTCACACGCAATACCGGCGGCCTGTCCTACGAAGCTCCTTTTCGCCATCTCTTGGCTGCTGCCCCCGCCAGAAACAAGTCCACGATGCGTTCCGCGGCGCGGCGGTTCAGCCGGTAATTCGGCATCATCAGATGCGATACGATGTAAAAATTTCCCAGCCCGTAAAAGCCATACGCCAGTTCCCGGCTGTCGAACCGGCGGTCCAACTCCCTGCGCGCCAGGCCCTGTTTGAAGAGCGAATGAATGGCTTCAAAATTGCGCTGGCACTTGTCCAGGTAGCACAAGTCCGGCGGCACCTCGCCCGGCGCGGCAAACGCCGTCGCGAAGGCGATGCGCGTAAGGTCGCGGTTCTTGTGGAAATAATCAAAGAGCGCCGCCAGCCCTCCAATCAGTTGCTGTCGCAAGTCTTTTCCGCGCGCGACCGCCTGTTGCACGATTTCATAGCGCTCGTCGTGCGCCTCGTTGACCAGCGCCCCGAACAACCCGGCCTTGTCGCGAAAATGATAGTACAGCGCCGGCTTGGACACTTTCGCGTCGTCCACGATCTGCTGGACCGACGTGGCGGCGTAGCCGCCGTTGGCAAAGCGTTTGAGCGCCGCCCGGAGGATCTGCCGTCGTGTTGCGGGACCGTGTTTGGCCATAAACTTACCGAACGGTAGGTAAGGTTTGATGGCTTGTCAAATCCGGAATTATGCCTGATCGAGTGGAGGCAGCCGGGAGGGTCACGAA